>NZ_JACARU010000007.1:0-102623 GCF_013386425.1 Cedecea sp. P7760
CCCGGACACGTTCACCGTTTCTGAACTCACAGGGGAAATCGTTCTACAGGTGAACGGACCTTAGCAGATCCGGCATAGACCGAGAACTTTATAGTGAAGAAACAACCTGAATGAGTTCCCCCACCTTTAAATCACACAAATGATAATTATTTGCATTTAATTATAGCAACAGCTATGTTTTATAGCAGTTGCTATAAACGCTGAATCTATAATCACTCGTGAGGGAAGACGATGCCCGGGAAACTGAAGTTAACGCAGAGTATTGTGGCCGCTGTCGCCGCGCTGGCTATGCTATTGGGCGCCGCTCAGGCGCAGGCAAAATTTAAGGCGATCACCACCTTTACTATCATCGCCGATATGGCGCAGAACGTGGCCGGAGACGCCGCTGACGTGGAGTCCATCACCAAGCCGGGGGCTGAAATCCATGAATACCAGCCCACGCCAGGGGACATTCGTCGGGCGCAGGGTGCTCAGCTAATTTTGACCAACGGGCTAAACCTCGAACTCTGGTTCGCGAAGTTTTATCAGCACCTGAAAGGCGTGCCTGAAGTCGTTGTCACCACCGGCATTCAACCCACGGGCATCACCGAAGGCCCTTATAACGGCAAACCTAACCCTCACGCATGGATGTCGCCGCAAAACGCGCTGATCTACGTCGATAATATCCGGGATGCGTTTATTAAATACGATCCGGACAACGCCGCGACCTATACCCGCAACGCCGAAGCCTACAAGCAGAAAATCCAGCAAACCATCGAGCCCCTGCGCAACGAGCTGGCAAAAATTCCGGCGGATAAGCGCTGGCTGGTCACCAGCGAAGGCGCATTCTCCTATCTCGCCAACGACTTTGGCCTGAAAGAACTCTATCTGTGGCCGATCAACGCCGATCAGCAGGGCACGCCGCAGCAGGTGCGCAAAGTGATCGACAGCATTCGGAAATACCAGATCCCGACGATTTTCAGCGAAAGTACCATTTCCGATAAGCCCGCTCGCCAGGCGGCCCGTGAGTCCGGCGCGCATTACGGCGGCGTGCTGTATGTCGACTCCCTGAGCGCGGCAAACGGCCCGGTTCCGACCTATCTTGACCTGCTTCGCGTCACCACCAGCACCATCGTTAACGGCATCAATGAAGGGCTGAAAAAATGAGTCGTCGTCCCGGTATCGTCGTGCAGGACGCCAGCGTCACCTATCGCAATGGCCATACGGCGCTGCGGGCGGCCAGCTTTGAAATTCCGACCGGTACCATTGCGGCGCTGGTTGGGGTCAACGGCTCAGGGAAATCGACGCTGTTTAAAGCGATCATGGGCTTTGTGCGCCTGGCCAGCGGCAGCATCTCGATTCTGGATATGCCCACGCGCAAGGCGCTACGCAACAACCTGGTGGCCTATGTTCCGCAATCAGAGGACGTGGACTGGACGTTCCCGGTGCTGGTCGAAGATGTGGTAATGATGGGGCGTTTCGGCCACATGGGGATGCTGCGGATCCCCGGTAAGGCAGACAAGCTGGCGGTAGACAACGCCCTCGCTCGCGTAGGGATGAGCGACTTCCGCAAGCGCCAAATCGGCGAACTGTCTGGCGGGCAGAAAAAGCGTGTATTTCTTGCCCGCGCGATTGCCCAGGACGGCCAGGTGATCCTGCTGGACGAACCGTTTACCGGCGTGGACGTGAAAACGGAAGAGCAGATCATCAGCCTGCTGCGCGAGCTGCGGGACGAAGGCCGCACGATGCTGGTCTCGACCCACAACCTCGGCGCCGTAACCGACTACTGCGACTACACCGTGCTGGTGAAAGGCACCGTGCTGGCCTGCGGCCCGACCGACGTCACCTTTACCCAGGCAAACCTGGAGCTGGCCTTCAGCGGCGTGCTGCGCCACGTCACCTTAACCGGCAAAGAAACCAGCGTGCTCACCGACGACGAAAGGCCGTTTATCCACGGCGCAGCGTTAAAAGGGGAGCCGTAATGTCCGTCCTGCTCGAGCCGTTTAGCTATGGTTATATGTTCAACGCCATCTGGGTTTCGGCGCTGGTCGGCGGGGTGTGCGCCTTTCTCTCCTGTTACCTGATGCTGAAAGGCTGGTCGCTCATCGGCGATGCCCTTTCCCACTCCATCGTGCCCGGCGTTGCCGGCGCTTATATGCTCGGCCTGCCGTTTTCCATCGGCGCATTTTTCTCCGGCGGCCTCGCTGCAGGCACCATGCTGTTTTTAAACCAGCGCACGCGCCTGCGCGAAGACACCATTATTGGCCTTATCTTCTCGTCATTCTTTGGCCTCGGGCTGTTTATGGTGTCGCTCAACCCGACGTCAGTGAACATTCAGACCATCGTGCTCGGCAATATTCTGGCCATCGCTCCATCGGATATCGTGCAGCTGGCAATTATCGGTGTTGTCTCGCTGGCGATTCTGCTGCTGAAGTGGAAAGACCTGATGGTGACCTTCTTCGACGAAAACCACGCCCGCTCCATCGGCCTTAATCCGCTGTGGCTCAAAGGATTGTTCTTCACCCTGCTTTCTGCCACCACCGTGGCGGCGCTGCAAACCGTTGGCGCTTTTCTGGTGATTTGCATGGTGGTGACGCCGGGCGCAACGGCTTATCTGCTGACGGACCGCTTTCCTAAGCTGCTCATTATTTCCGTCACGTTAGGCACTTTTACCAGCGCATTCGGCACCTGGATAAGCTACTTCCTCGACGGCGCTACCGGCGGGATTATCGTAGTACTGCAAACGCTTATCTTCCTGCTGACCTTCGTGTTTGCGCCCAAACACGGCCTGCTGGCTAACCGTCGGCGCGCCCGCCTGAGCCTGGAGCAAACGCCATGAGCCTGTTAGATACCCTGCTTTCCCCCTTCCAGTTTGGCTTTATGATCAACGCCCTGACCATGACCACGCTGGTCGCCATTCCCTGTGCGCTGCTTTCCTGCTTCCTGGTGCTAAAAGGCTGGGCGCTGATGGGCGATGCCATGAGCCACGCGGTCTTCCCCGGCGTGGTGATCGCCTGGATGGTCGGCCTGCCGCTGGGCCTCGGTGCCTTTGTGGCCGGGCTGTTTTGTGCCTTTGCCACCGGCTATCTGCAGGACAACAGCCGTATCAAGCGCGACACGGTGATGGGCATCGTCTTCTCCGGCATGTTTGGCGCGGGGCTGGTGCTGTACGTTTACCTGAAGCCGGATATCCACCTCGACCACATTCTGTTTGGCGACATGCTGGGCGTAAGCTACAGCGATATTCTGCAAACAGGCGCTATCGTGCTGCTAACGGTAGTAGTAGTGGGGCTAAAATGGCGGGATTTGCTGCTGCATGCCTTCGATCCCATTCAGGCACAGGTTTCCGGCCTGAACGTTAAGCTGCTGAACTACGGCCTGCTCTGCCTGGTGTCGCTGACCATCGTCGCGGCGCTAAAGGCGGTGGGGATTATCCTCGCAATATCCCTGCTTATCGCACCTGGCGCTATCGCGTCGCTGCTTACGCGCACGTTCAAAGGCATGATGCTGGTCGCGCTTGTGCAGGCTATCGTGACGTCGTTTCTTGGCGTTTACCTTTCATTCTTTATCGACAGCGCGCCCGCGCCTACTATCGTCGTGCTCTCTGCGCTGGTATTTATCGCCGCGTTTATTCGAGCCACGATCGGGCAGCGGCGAATGGAAGCGATAAGCGAGCCATCCTGAACCCGCCTGAAGCGACCCGGGTAACGATTTTATGGTACAAAGTACCTTCTGTTTTTTGCACAAGTACCAGGGTCGCGCCATGAGCTACACCATCGATATTATCTCCTGCATCACCGACCGTTTCGTTGAGCTGACCGCCACCGAAAAGCGCATCGCGCAGTTTATTCTGGACGATGTGCAGGCCGCCGCCGCGCTGCCGATTTCGGAAATGGCGCGTCAGACGCAAACCAGCCAGGCCTCCATTACCCGCTTTGCCCGCGCCATCGGCTGCAAAGACGTGCGAGAACTCAAGGTCAAACTGGCCCAGTCGCTGGCGGTGGGCCAAAGATTTATTCTCGATGTGCCGGACCTTGAGGGCGTGCAGGGCATCTACGAAACCATCATCAACGTGCTGGATATCAATCGCCGTGCGCTAAACCCGGAATCGTTAAACAAGGCTGTGACCTGGCTGAGTAATGCGCGGCAAATCCTGGCGCTGGGCATGGGCGGCGGATCGACGATTTGTGCGCAGGAGTTGCAGTTCCGTCTGTTTCGCCTCGGCCTGCCGGTGGTGAGCCAAAGCGACGGTCTTCTGGCTAGAATGATGGCGGCGTCGGTGGCCTCTAACGATGTTGTTGTGGCCCTGTCGTTGGGAGGCTATACGCCAGAAGTAGTGGAAAGCGCGGCTATTGCGCGCCAGTACGGCGCAAAAATCGTCGCCATTACCCCGCAGGGTACGCCGCTGGCTGAACAGGCAGACATCGTACTGCCGCTGATTATTCGCGAGAACGACTACATTTTTAAGCCGAGCACCTCGCGCTACGCGATGCTGGCGATGATTGACGTGCTGGCCACCGAACTGGCGATGGCCAACAAAAGCCAGGCGAAGGACCGCCTGCGCCGCATCAAGCTGGCGCTGGACAGCCATCGCGGCGGGGCAGACAGGCAGCCGCTGGGCGATTAACCCCGATCGGCGCGGTAGCAGGTCACGTCCACTTCCACTTTGCAGTCCACCACCAGGTCAGCCACGCAGCACACGCGGGCCGGTGGGTGGTCGCCGAAGAAGTCGCGGAACACTTTATTGAAGGACTGGAAATAGCGGGCATCGGTCAGGTACACCTTCACGTGCACCACGTCGGCCAGGGTGTAACCCGCTTCCGTCATGATATCCACGCAGTTTTGAATCGCCAGCCGTGACTGGTCGATAATTCCGCCCTCAACCACTTCGCCGTCCTTCATCGGCGTCTGGCCGGACACATACAGCCATCCGGCCGCTTCGACAGCTTTAGCAAAAGGCAGCGGCTGCCCGCCGGTGCCGGTACTGCCGCCAACGCCATAACGTTTAATGCTCATCATTGCTCCTTGTGGATTAGTTTACCCTCACCCTAACCCTCTCCCTGGAAGGGAGAGGGGACGAAGGTACATATTCCCCCTCACCAGATTTTATCTCGTTTTACCCCCTCTCCTCTCTGGGGAGAGGGCCGGGGTGAGGGGAACGTTATATTCACTTCTGCCGACGCAGGAACCGCCCCGCCCGGCCAATCACTTTCTGCTCGAGTCCGTAGCTCATCACCCCGTTCACCATCACCGCTTCAATGCCGGCGGCGGGCTGTTTAGGGTTACTGAAGCTCGCCACATCCCGCACCGTCGCCGGGTCGAACAACACCAGATCGGCATAATAGCCGCGCTTCACCAGGCCACGTTCGGGCAGTTGGAACCGCGCCGCCGACATCCCCGTCATCTTATGCACCGCCTGCGTCAGCGGGAAAAGCTTTTCGTCGCGGCTGTAGTGCCCCAGCACGCGTGGGAACGCCCCCCACAGGCGAGGATGCGGCATCGGGTCGTTCGGCAGCCCGTCTGACCCTACCATCGTTGCCGGGTAGCGCAGCACGCGCCGCACGTCCTGCTCGTCCATGTTGTAATAAATCGCGCCTGCGGGCATCAGTAATTTTCCCGCTTCGTGAAGTGACATCGACCAGCCCTCGGCAATTTGCTTCAGCGACTGCCCGGCGACCTCCGGATGCGGCTCGGACCAGGTGATCACGATGTCGAACTCATCGGTGATCTGCTTCATATCCAGCGTCGAAGAGCTGGCGGAATAAGGGTAACAGTCGCAGGAAACGTCCTGCTGCTCGCGCACCTTATCGAACAGCTTCAGCGTTTCGACCGTGCGCCCCCAGTTCTTCGCCCCGGCGCATTTATGGTGCGAGACCACCACCGGCACGTTTCCGTGGCGGCCAATGCGAAACGCTTCATCCAACGCGTCGAGAATCGGCTCAAACTCAGAGCGCAAATGAGTGGTGTAAATCCCCTTCTCCGCCGCCAGTTCCTCCGCCAGCGCCATCACCTCTTCGGTGGTGGACTGGAACGCGCTGGCATAGGCAAGCCCGGTGCTTAATCCCAGCGCGCCCTGCTGCAGGGCCAGCTTAAGCTGCTCGCGCATGGCGAGGATCTCTTCGTGCGTCGCCGGGCGGAACAGGTCATCCATCTGGTTATTACGCAGCGCGGTATGGCCGACAAGCGTGCCGACGTTGATAGCCGGGCGTGCCTGCTCCACGGCATGCGCATACGCCTCAACGGTGGGATAGACAAACTGATGCGCCTCGCCCAACAGGTTCATCGGGTCGGGCACCTGCGAGTTAATCGTTGCCCCCGCCGCACTGATGCCGCAGTTGCCGACGATAACCGTGGTTACGCCCTGGCTTATCTTCGGTAGATACTCAGGGAAGCGGAGCACGTTGATGTCATCGTGCGTGTGAACATCAATAAATCCCGGGGCTAACACGCGTCCGCGGCCGTCGATTTCATGCGTGGCCTCACCGGAGATATACGGCGCAATATCGGCAATACGCTCGCCCTGCACCGCCACATCAGCCAGATATTCCGCACCGCCTGAACCGTCCATCACGGTGACATTCCTGAAGAGATAATCGAACTTCATCTGCGCCTCACGCCAGTCATAATCTGCGTGCAAGTTAACCATTTACAAGCCATAAAAACAGTGAAAAACTAAACAAAACCCTTGCAAATCAATGATACTTTTATTCATTAAATTTAAGATATTTGAATAATTAATATAAATAACATCAAGTTAAAAATGATACCCAATATGAAAGATAGAATAACCCCGGAGATAATACGTTATGAAATACCAGGAGATTAACCTCGTCCCCCATAAGTCAGCCCTGATGCATTCCCCGGCCAACGTCCTCAATGAAGATGTCTGCCTGCCCGCCGCCCTGATCAAAAAATCTGCTCTGAAAAACAACATCAGGTGGATGCAAGACTATGCCAACGCGCGCGCCGTTTCGCTGGCACCGCATGGGAAAACGACCATGACGCCGTGGATCTTCCAGCAGCAGCAAAAAGCGGGGGCGTGGGCCATCGGCGTAGGCAGCGCATGGCAGGCCAGCATCGCGATGTCCGCCGGCATCGAGCGCGTGCTGATGGTGAATCAGCTGGTAGGGAAAGCGAACATGGCGCTGGTGTCGAAACTGAAGCATAAACACGCTTCGGTCGACTACATCTGCTGCGTAGACAGCGAGACGAACGCCCGCGCCCTGTCAGACTTCTTTAGCCAACAGGGCCAAACTCTTGACGTGCTGATTGAACTGGGCGTGCCCGGTGGCCGCTGCGGCTGTCGCAGCACGGAACAGGCGTTGACGCTGGCAGAACATGTGGCTGAGTTACCCGGTTTGAATTTACGCGGCCTGGAGCTGTACGAAGGCGTGCTGCACGGCGAAAATCCACAGCCAAAAATAGAATCGTTGCTGCAAGACGCGGCGGCATTAGCCTGCCAGATGGCGCGCTATGTTGACGGCGAATTTCTGTTAACCGGCGCAGGCTCGGTCTGGTATGACGTAGTGTGCAATATCTGGCTCGCCGCAGAGAAACCGGCCAACTGCCGCATTGCGATCCGCCCCGGCTGCTACATCACCCACGACGGCGGTATCTATCAGGAAGCTCAGGAGCAGCTGATCGCGCGCGATCGGATCGCCTGCGATCTTGGTGGCGATCTGGTTTCCGCGCTGGAGCTGGTGGCCATGGTGCAGTCAGTGCCGGAAAGCGACCGGGCAATCGTGAATTTTGGCAAGCGAGACAGCGCGTTTGATGCAGGCCTGCCGCAGCCGATAGCCCACTACCGCCAGGGCAAGCCGCTGGCATCGCCGTCCGAAACCCTCGAAACCACCGGAATTATGGATCAGCACGCTATGCTGAAACTCAAGCCGGGCGCGGATGTGCAGGTCGGCGATATTCTGGTGTTCAGCACCTCGCATCCGTGCCTGACGTTTGATAAGTGGAAAGCGCTGCTGCTGGTGGACGACGAGTATAACGTGCTGGATGAGTTAGAGACGGCGTTCTAGGTTGCTTTCTTCCACGATGATGCAGGGCCAGCGGAGGTTCCGTTCACTTCCAGCTCTGTTTCATATGTCACCCCCGCACTGGTGAACGTCTCGGGAGAATCACCGTCATTCCCCCGAGCCTCCGGCCGTTCCCGACNNCCCTCTCCCTGGAAGGGCGAGGGGATAAACAATGTTTCCCATAGCTTTTGTTTTCCCCCTCTCCCTCCGGGAGAGGGCCGGGGTGAGGGGCACTAGCAAATTTATTTCGCCTCAGCCAGCGCCTTAGCCTGCTCCTCTTCTTCCTTCTGCTGAAGCTCGGTTTCCAGCATCTTCTTCTCGTACGCCTTGAAGAACGGATAATAGATAGCCAGCGAGATAAAGAAGCAGATAAACACCAGCCCACAGGCAATCAGGTTCCAGTTAGTGGTGATCAGCGCCCCCAGCGGGGCCGGGAGGGTAAACGGCGGCTTCACCATCATGCGCGGGATCAGGCCGCTAATCGTGAACAGATACACCACCACGGTATTCACCATCGGCGCCAGAATAAACGGGATCGCGAGGATCGGATTCATCACGATCGGCGCGCCGAAAATCATTGGCTCATTGATGTTGAACAGCCCCGGAATAAACGACAGCTTGCCCAACTGCTTCAGGTAGATAACGCGGGAGCGAATAAACAGCACCACCAGCGCAAGCGTTGAGCCGGTGCCGCCCATCTGGGTGTACCACTGGAAGAATTGCTCGGTGAAAATATTCGGCAGCTCATAGGCGCTCACGCCGGACTGGAACAGCTCCATATTCTGCACGATTGCCTGATCCCACAGCGGGCGGATCAGCGGCCCCATCACCGCATGACCGTGGATACCCAGCACCCAGAACACGTCGATAAAGAACTGGGTGACAATCCCGCCAAACAGGTTGGTGCCGGTCATAAAGCCCTTCAGCGGCATAATGATGTAGCTGATGATGGCGTTAATATCGATGTTCAGGAAGTGGCGAGGTATCCAGAACACCAGCACCACGGCAAGCGTCGGGAACAGCGCCGAAAACGAGCTGGCGACCACCGGCGGCACGCCCGCAGGCATTTTGATTTCGATGTTGCGGACTTTGATAAAGCGGTAAATCTCAATGGCAATCAGCGAGGAGATAATCGCCCCAAACAGCCCCTGAGAGCTTAGCGACGTAATAGGAATATAGCGCCCCGCCACCGCTTCACCCGCCACGGTCACGCCCTGCTTGATATTTACCGGCACAATCATTAGCAACGTCGCCAGCATCGCCAGCAGGCCGCTGGTGATATCGTTCAGCTTGTAGCTTTTACCGAGGAACGAGCCGATGGTAAACGCGGCGTACAGCGACATCAGCCCGACGGTAAAGCGGAACGGCACGTCCAGCATATCGCGCCACGGCGCAATAAAGTCCATGTAGCCCTTAATCGGGATATTCAGCAGGATCACGAAGAAAGAGCCGACGATGGTCAGCGGCAAAATAGAGATAAGCCCGTTGCGTATCGCCTGCATATGGCGCTGGTTGCCGATAGCGTTCGCCACCGGCATCAGCTTGTCGGCTAACTTATCAAAGGTCGACATGGTCAGCCTCCTCAAACCCGTTGTTCTCGATCACGCCACAGAACCAGCGCCCGGACTTTTTCAGCGAACGCTGCTGCGTCGCTAAATCAAGCCGGTAGAAACCGTAGCGATTTTTATAGGCGTTCTGCCACGACCAGCAGTCGATAAAGGTCCACATCTGGTAGCCCAGGCACCGGCTGCCTTCCGCCATCGCTTTATGCAGCCAGGTTAAGTGCTCCCGAAGAAACTCGATGCGGTAATCGTCCTGCACTTCGCCGTCCACCATGAACTGCTCTTCGTCCATGATGCCAATGCCATTTTCCGAGACGAACCACGGCAGGTTGCCGTAGCGCTCTTTCACCAGCATGGCGATGTCGTACAGCGCGGGCGGGTAAATCTCGATGCCACGCGAGGTATTCATGCGCCGCCCCGGCATCACGTACTCTTCAAAAAAACGCTCCGGCACAAACCCGTGAGGCTCTTCAAGCAGAGTTTCACGCGCCTTAACCCGGCGTGGGCGATAGTAATTGATGCCCAGCAAATCAACGCGGGTCGCGGCAATCAGCTCACAGTCACCCGGCAATACCTTCGGCAGCACATCGTATTCTTTCAGCAGTGCCACCAGCTCGTCGGGGTAGCGCCCAAGCAGCATCGGTTCGTTAATGCTGCGCGTGTAGAACAGGTCAGCCATTTCCGCAGCCCGCAGATCTTCCGGGCTGTCGCTGCGCGGATAAACGGGGATGACGTCCATGATGATGCCAATCTGCCCGTCCAGGTTCATTTCTCGCCAGGCGGCCACCGCCTTACAGTGGGCGATAACAATGTGGTGCAGCACCTGGGCCGCACGGCGAAAATCCGTCACGTAAGGATAATGGCGTGGATGTAAATAACCTGCCTCGGCGGGGATAAGCGGCTCGTTGAAGGTAAACCAGTAACGCACGCGGTCGCCAAACAGCCGGTAGCAAATTCCCGCATAGCGAGCGAAAGCGTCCACCACCTCGCGGTTCTCAAATCCGCCCTTTGCCTGCAGCGCCATCGGCATATCAAAATGGTAGAGATTGATAAAAGGCTCTATCCCCTGGCGAATCAGCTCATCAATCACGTCGCTATAAAACTGCTCGGCCTGAGGATTAACTTCCCCGTCGCCGTCAGGGATCAGCCGGGACCAGGAAATCGACGTGCGGAATGAATTCAGGCCAATGTTTTTCGCCAGCTGAATGTCTTCCCGCCAGCGCTGGTAAAACGTAGAGGTATCGTCAGCGGTGACGCCGTTGTAAAAACGGCTGTTAAACTCGTGCGAGGCGTAATCCCAGATATTATCGCCCTTGCCATCACCCTCAACTCGTCCCTCAGACTGCGTGGCGCTGGTCGCCGTGCCCCACCAGAATTTGTCGGGAAAACGGTATTTCATACGGACCCCTGGTCAGCATTTTTCAGCAGCGAAAGCGCGTGATCCAGCACCTTATCACCCTGCATTGAGCCGTAATGCATCATGTCGATGGCCGCCACCGGAACGCCGTGAGGTGCCGCCGCCGCGCTCAGGTTTTGCAGCTGGAACTTCACCTGCGGCCCGAGCAGGACGACGTCGGCTTCATCAATAATCTGGTCGAAATCTGACACCGGAACGGCGGTAATTTCCACCGCCACATCGCGGCTGTGCGCGGACTGCTTCATTCTTTCCACTAACATGCTGGTGGACATTCCCGCAGCACAGCATAAGAAGATTTTTTTCATCGTTTTTCCCTCAGAGAATCAATGCAGTGTCCGCGGTATGCGGCCAAATATATTCTGGGTAGCGGCGAAAAAAGCCACAAGTGAGGGGTGGCACAGATTTGCTTTTAACGGCTGGTACTTTTGGCGAAATAAATGATTAAACCTTATTAAATCCATTAATAAACAGACGGATAAGAGTGTTACTTTTCTGACGATGTTCGCCTTCAGGTGTCGTTTTATTGACGGGAATGGTGCAGCGGTCACAGCCAGAAGCTCGTTTGAATATTGCGCCACACCCTCACCCCGGCCCTCTCCCAGAGGGAGAGGGGGAAAACAGGTGGCGGGGAACATGGTTTATCCCCTCTCCCTTCCAGGGAGAGGGTTAGGGTTAGGGTGAGGGAGAGGGTGAGGGTGAGGGTAAAAAGCTATAAATTCCCTACGCCGCCGTCGACCAGCAGATCGGTGCCGACCACGAAAGCCGACTCGTCAGACGCCAGGAACACGGCGGCTTTGGCCAGCTCCAGCGCGGTGCCGAGGCGGCCAATCGGCACCAGCTCGCGGATGGCTTCACGCAGCGCGTCAGCCTCAACGCCATTGCCTAATTTTCCTAATGCCGGGGTTTCCGTCGGGCCAGGGCTAAGTCCGTTGACCCGAATACCGCGAGGATGCAGCTCGCCAGACAGCGTGCGCGCCAGCGAAAGAATACCCGCCTTGCTGGCCGCGTAGGCATTGGTCTGCGGCAGGCCGATGCGGGCGCTGACGGAACCGCAAACAATCACCGAGGAAGGGTTAGCCAACAGAGGCAGCAGCGCCTGGATCAGGAAGAACGGGCCTTTAAGGTTAATGTTCATCAGCCGGTCATACGCCTGCTCATCCCAGTCCTCCAGCGAGTGATGCGTCACGTCTCCCGCGTTGAGATAAAGCACATCAAGCTGCGGCCAAAGCTGCTCTAACTCCGCGGCCACTTCGCGCTGCCCGGCAACGTCACCGGCATCGCTTTTAATCAGGTGTACATTACCCAAAACTGTTTTGGCTTCTCGTAGCCCCTGCTCGCTGCGCCCGGTGATCGCCACCGTCGCGCCTTCAGCCATAAACTGCCGCGCGGTTTCCAGGCCGATGCCGCTGGTGCCGCCGGTAATTAAGGCGTATTTGCCGTTAAGTCTGCCCATCATCGTTTCCTCGTAAATCTCTGGTGAGGGCATTATTTCCGCTATAGTATCCTTTAGATAGTAGGCACCAATAAGATACTAAAGCACCACATTGAGCGCATTGGCGTAAGCCGGGAGTTGGCATGACAAAAAATATTTCGCGGCTGCCCGAGGCCGGAAGCAGCTGTCCGATGGTGAGCTTCGTCAATCTCATTTCGGGGAAGTGGGCGATCCCTATCCTTTACCGCCTGATCGTAATTGACGAGGCGGTGCGTTTCAGCGATCTGCAGCGAGCGGTTAACCCCATCACTCAGAAAGAGTTAACGCGCCAGCTGCGCCAGTTTGAGGCTCGCGGGCTGGTCGTCAGGCAGGTGTTTGCCGAGGTTCCGCCGCGAGTGGAATACCAGATAACGGCGCTGGGAAAGTCTCTGCGGCCGACGCTGGATTCACTTGCCGAGTGGATGCGGCAAAATGCCGCTGAGATGGAACAATCTCTTCCCTGAGAACGTTCAATCACCTAACCAAAAACTTCGTCGACCAGCGCGCTACCAAGGCGCATGGCCGAGCAGATTCGCGGCATACCCAACGCCACGCCCTGCCAGCTTTGCGTGACCGAGTAGCTGACCGGCTGACGCTCGATATTGCAGCCATCGCCGAGCCAGGTCAGCGCGTCTTTGTGCTCCAGCAGGCCCGGTGAAGTCGGCGTGGCCAGCCACTCATGGAAATAGTGACGGGTGCGCGGGGAAGCATCAACCTCCTCCGCCAGGCGGCTGATGGCCAGAGCGCGCACATGCTCAATCAGCTGCTCTGCCTGCTGCGGACTGCCTAAGCGTACGGCATCGCCGAAGGTGCCCCAGCGCAGCTCTTCGAGCGCGACATAGCAACGTGCAGCAGGAGAGAAGGAAAAATAGTGCCCGCTGCGCCAGCGGGAGAAAATCTGTTCGCTGTGCACCATCCCCTGCCTGAGAAGATCGCTATGCTCCAGGTCCGCTTCTATCCGCGACAGTCGCTGAGATATTTGCTGGCGCAGGGCCAGCAGCCGCCCACGAGCCGCATCGGAGTGATGCGCCGTTCGCGCGGAAACCGGCTCGAGCTGGGCAATTCTCTCGCTTATCTGGCTGTTGGCGAGGTAGCTTTTCGCCAGGTCAGCCGACAGCAGGCCGAGCCTCACCAGCGACGCCTCCAGGTCGTCCTGCGGTGCCATAGCGGCCAGTACTGAATTCCGCCTGGCGCCCACGACAAACACTTCCACAAGCTGCTCGTAAAACTCTTTGCTTTGCTGGCTGCTCCACGGCTGGCGGGCAACATCAATGCCCATCGCAAAATCGACGACAAATTTTTCGCTAAGACTGCTGAGGGTTCTAACCGGCCCTTCCATTAATACACCGCTCATTGTTGCTCCGCTGAGAAAAGCGTCTGGATATCGTCGCGCAACAGGCGGGTATCCTCGTGAATGTAACGTGCCGTTCTGACACTTTGTTCCAGCTGGCTCTGGAGGGAAAACAGCACGGTGTCATTCTGCTGTTTAGCGGCAAGACTTTGCTGCAGATTGCTGCGAATAGCGTCCAGGGCCCGAGAATAATCGGCGAAAAAGGTCGCCATACCGGCCGTGACCGAAACATCAACCTGCGCGGTAATAGCCTGGTTTATCTGGGCCAGGAAAGTTGCCACGTGGTCGTGCAGCTTCTGCTGGAGCTTCTCCAGGTCGATAACGTAGCGGCTGTGCGTGGCCGCATAGTCTTCCCAGCCCCAGTCCACGCTATTAAGCCAACGCGCCAGCACGCCGCGCATGCCGTTTTGCGGCTGCATTTGCGACATCGGCACCTCCTGGCTTTCGATAACGTTGGTGAACGCCTGCCGGATATTAAAGTTAAGCTGGCTGGCCTGGAATGCAGGCAGGCTTATCTGGGCGCGGAACCCTGCCACCTTCAGGCCATCACTCACCCGCTGCTCGATGGGTTTTAACGCGGACTGCAGCGTATAGCCCAGGCTCGCCTCAAGGTTGCTAAGTAGCGAACCAAGTTCTCCGGTCAGCGTCTCCTGGGCGGAAAATAAAATGCCTTCGCTGGAAGCGCGGACCTTGTGCAGCAGCGTGCGGGCCGTCGCCTCATCCTCCCCCAGCAGCTTGTCGCTTCCCGGGGCAAAATCTACGCTGCGCGTTAACGCATGAGGGTAAAGCGGATGCAGCTTCTCTTCGCCCAACCTTCCTTCACGGAAATAGGCGCTCAGGTCGTTATGGATCTGAGCTTCAAAGCGCCGCACAAAGGAGCCAATACCTTCCAGCGCCTCGCTAACCTGCCGCTGAATCATCGTACTGACCAGCTGCTGCGAAGTTTGTAGCAGCTGAATATCCTGTTCCAACTGCTGGATATTCTCCTGCAGACTGTCGTTGGTCACCTGCAGCCCCTGGCAGCGGAAGCTCAGGTAGCGCTCGGCACCCTCGGCATAGTCCAGCAGCTTATGGCACGCCGCACGTAGGGTATACAACGAAGCATTGGCGTGAGCGGCATGCAGGATAGCCTCAATCGGCGACTCAAACATGGAGTCTTCCCACAGCAGATCCGCCGCGTGCCGCAGGTGTTCAATATCGGCTAAATCCGCACTGCGCCAGCGCCTGCCCAATGCCGCTTCGGCAAAATCCTGCACCCACCGCTGCTGTTCGGG
The DNA here is from genome assembly GCF_013386425.1 of Cedecea sp. P7760. Lineage (NCBI taxonomy): Bacteria > Pseudomonadati > Pseudomonadota > Gammaproteobacteria > Enterobacterales > Enterobacteriaceae > Cedecea > Cedecea sp. P7760. The sequence continues at coordinate 15,079 of NZ_JACARU010000007.1, forward strand.
ATCGGGCAGGCGGCCATGCGTTGCCAGCTCATAGCGGGCGCGGTTAGCAAGATAACCCCACATGCTCGACACCGGGAAAACGTGGTCCGGCTCAATGCTGCCTTTCATCAGCGTGCCGGCAATCATCGCTTTCACCTGGGTTTCATCGTCGCCATTGCGGTCCTTCTGGTCGAACTTATTCACCAGCGCATAAAGCGGCACGGATTTGCTGACGCCAAGCACCGCCTCGCGCACCTCTTCGTCAGAAATAGATTTGAGCTGCGTATAGTCCATCACGGCCAGCACGGCGGAGGCCTGGGCCAGCTGCTCTTTCAGCATCTTTTGCAGGTGCGGCTGCCCCGCTTCGTTTGGCCCCGGCGTGTCCAGCAGCGTCAGCTGCCCGTGGCCATTTTTGAGGCCCGCCAAATGCACAAACTCCACCTCAATCACCGGCACGTGTTCAATCGCAGCGTAGGCCTTGAAGGGGAAGGCAACGTCCAGCACGCGGCATAAGCGCACCAGATCGTTCAGGCTCTTCAGGCAGTGAAAAATAGGCTGCGCGCCCAGATAGTGACGTTCAAAGCCGGTGCCGTTGGCGATACGGGCAATCAGCGCCTCCATATCCCGGTCCATTTCCAGCCTGCTGGTCAGCGTTTCCCGCTGGGTGGTCAGCAGCTTTTCCTGCAGCGTCCCCATCAGGCTTTCTATCGGCTGCACATACGGGAAGTGCAGCACCGGGTCGCGCTGGCCGGGCGTGTGCCGAATCAGCGTCGGCAGCGCCGTCATCGGCCGGTTGCGGTTAGGCAATACCTCAGTGCCCACGATGGCATTGATGGTGGTCGACTTCCCCGCCTTCATGGTGCCGACAATCGCCAGCACCATTTCATGTTGGGTTATTTTGCGCCTTTCGTTTTGCAGCATGTCTTTCTGCAATTCGATCCCGCGTGGGCTAAATTTTAATGGATGTACCGAGGCCACGGGGTTCGCCAAAGCGCTATTTTGTTCATGCTGTAAAGCCAGCGGAGCGACTTTTAAAGCGTTAAGATTTTGCAACGCTAATTGCAATAGCCGCTCGGCTTCCTGACTCAGTTCAAAAATGGTTTGTGTGTGCATAAAAAATCTTTCCTTAACTCAAATTATCCGGTTTTATCTCCGCCATCGTTTAGTTGTAATCATGGCAATACCGGTTTTTATAATTACGTGAGGAAAATAATTTATTAATTAACATTACACCATGCCGCGATCCTGGCTTTTAAGTCACTCTGCCAGACCTGCGGGGAAATAATGGTGAGATGCGGTATCCAATACTGCACCAGCGGAAACAATTGCTCAGGCGAAGCAATATGGCTTGCCAGAAGCAACTCTCCGTTATCAAGCTCTCTGATGGTTTTTTGAAAAGGTAATAGTTTGCGCTGTTTAAAATGTTCAGCTGCCTGCGCCGAAACTTGTAACAGCACCTCCGTTTTCACCCTTTCCCCGCCAGGATCATCCCGATCGTCAAATAATGGATAAAAAATAGCTTTACGCTGCGGACTATTTTCATATTCATACCCTACAACCAATAAATCTGGAATAGCCCGTAAGGTAATATATTGATTATGGCTCTTTATGTCGTACCACGGATAAAACGCAGCAAGCCCTACGCGTTTGGTAATGCGTAACAGGTCGTTTACGTTAAACTGTCCTTTTAAATGCGAAGAGAGACGCTTTTTCCCCTCGCCGACATCCTCCAGAATAGCACCAAGCCGGTTCAAATCACGATACGCAGTTCGCATATCTACATCAAAACGCTGGCGGATAATATCAGCGGAAAGGGTTTCCCCCTGATAAAGACTTAAGACGATTTCGGCCAGTCGATCTGCAACTTTTACTTTTGCGCCTTTCATTCTCATCGGTTCCTGCCTCTGTATCGGTACATCCATAGGCCCAACCATACCCCTGTCAAGTGACAGGAGGTGTCAGCGCAATACGCTTTTTTTTATTTTTTCAAACAGGTATAGCGCAGTGGCCCATGCTGGCAGACTTGCTTGAAGCGAAGTGAAACTAAGTTAAATTAGCCTTATTTAACGGCAATTAAAGCCTGAACTTTAAGTTAAATTTGAGGCTTATTTCTCTGAATGAAAGAATTTTTGCGATTTAAGGCTGGCGGGGAGGCCACCGGGCACTGGCTTGCGGCAATAATCCCTGCAAATGTAGGGATTTGATGTATAATCTCAGCACTTTTTCGCGACTCAGCATGCTTTTGCTGCCAAGTCGCTATTTTTCATTACTTTATCTCACCTTGAGGATCAGATAATGCAACTCCCTCATTGCCCGCAGTGCAATTCCGAATACACCTATGAAGACAACGGCATGCTGATTTGCCCGGAGTGCGCTCATGAATGGAACCCGGCCGCCGCGAGCGAAGAAGACGCTCAATTAGTGGTAAAAGACGCCAACGGTAACCTGCTGGTCGACGGCGACAGCGTCACCGTGGTGAAAGATTTGAAGGTCAAAGGCAGCTCTTCAATGCTGAAGATCGGCACAAAAGTGAAGAATATCCGCCTGGTTGAAGGCGATCACAACATTGATTGTAAAATCGACGGTTTTGGCCCAATGAAGCTGAAATCTGAGTTTGTGAAAAAGAACTGATGACTCCCCCGGCAGGTGGCCTGGCCGCCTGCCCCGCCTGGCTTACCTTTCCCGCACAATCTACACTTCCTCTGCACTCTCCTTACAGAGGATTCGGTTATGCCTTTAGGACCCTACATTTCATTAAACGGCCGCTGCGCCGAGGCTATTGCCTTTTACCAGCAGGCGTTGGGCGCCGAACTGACGTTCAAAATCACCTTCGGTGAAATGCCCAAAGAAGCGACGAATGCCGAAGGCTGCAGCGGCGCCGTTGCCTACGCAGATGACAGCATCATGCACGCCAGCCTGCGGGTGGCCGGAAACGATTTGATGATGACCGACGCCAGCATGAGCGGAGACAAACCGCAGCACAGCGGCTTTTCACTCTGCCTGGCAAGCCACGATACGGCAGAGGGTAAACGCTGGTTTGAAGGGCTTTCGGCAGGCGGCACCGTCACCATGCCGTGGAGCGAAACCTTTTGGGCAAAAGGGTATGGCTCGCTGACGGATAAGTTCGGCATTCCGTGGATGGTCAACGTCGAAAGATAAAGCCTGTGTTCTATTATTCATTCAGGGCCCATTCTGCCGGGCCCTTTATTTTTTCTGGTGATTAAAAAACTAAGGAAATCAAAGCGACGGGTATATTCATTTTTTTGATGTTATTTAATTATTCCTTTTTACAAAATTTATTCCAGACAAAAATGAATAAACCTACGAGGGTAATGATCAAAGAGGAGATAAATTAAAACCACGGCACGGCATTCATTATTTTAGCGATAAGACAATAATAAAAAGGCAAAACGTGATTAGGATATAGAATATATTTAATGCTTGCGCACAGCATTTTTTCCTCGCCACATACCCACATTATCAACATGCCTTTATCCCTCTCTCTGTCAGTTTTTTCGGTAAAACGAGCCAACTGTCTGATTCCACGATAAACCCGCCACTTCCCCGGACGCAGACTTCAACTCTTCATCGTACAGAAACCAATCATTAACAAAACCGTCACTTTTCCCCGGCACCATGAGGCAACTTTTGAAGGAGGCCCGTGATGCAAACGACTCTTCACCTCATCAAGCAAACCCCCTGCACAGCCCTGCCGCTGCGTATTTGCTTTATCTGATTCGAGAGGCTTTGACTGTTATGCACTTGTCCAGACATCCGACCAGCTATCCAACCCGCTATCAGGAGATAGCCGCCCGGCTCGAACAGGAGCTGCGAAACAACTACCGCTGCGGCGACTACCTGCCCGCTGAAACCCAGCTTGCCGCCTACTATGAGGTTAACCGCCACACGCTCCGCCGCGCTATTGACGAGCTGGTCAACAAAGGCTGGGTGCAGCGCCGCCAGGGCGTTGGCGTGCTGGTGCTGATGCGCCCGTTTGACTACCCGCTTAACGCGCAGGCTCGCTTTAGCCAAAACCTTCTCGATCAGGGCAGCCACCCGACCAGCGAACGCCTGCTGGCGGTGATCCGCCCGGCCTCGCAGGATGTCGCAGATGCGCTGGGGCTGGCCGAGGGAGATAACGTTATTCACCTGCGCACCCTGCGCCGGGTCAACGGCATCGCGGTGTGCATCATCGACCACTATTTTTCCGAACAGAGCTGGTGGCCGACGCTGCAAACTTTCGGCAACGGATCGCTGCACGATTTTCTTCAGGCGGAATTAGGCATTGCCCTGACCCGCGCCCAAACCCGTATCAGCGCCCGCCGTTCCCAGGCCAAAGAGAGCCGCCTGCTGGAAATTCCCAACATGGCACCGCTGCTCTGTGTACGCACCCTTAATCACCGTGAAGGCGAGGCCAGAGCGACGGAATACTCCGTCAGCCTGACCCGTGCCGACATGATTGAATTCACCATGGAGCACTAAATGGACACCAGCCATTTCAACACCGAACAGCGCCGCGAGTGGATGGCGGTGCTGTCACACAGCCAACCGCAGGAGCTTCTCGAGCGCTGGAACAGCCTGAACATCAGCGCGGATTACACGCTCATTCGCGCGCCAGAAATCGGCCTGGTTCAGGTGCAGGCCCGCATGGGCGGCACCGGCCAGCGCTTCTTTACCGGTGACGCCACGCTGACCCGCTCGGTGGTCAAACTGGCGAGCGGAACCTACGGCTACAGCTACCTGCTCGGCCGGCATAAACAGCACGCCGAATGCTGCGCGGTGATCGACGCCCTGATGCAGGAAACCGCGCATTTTCAAACGCTACAAGAAACCTTAATTGCACCGCTGGCGGCCAACCGTGAACAACGCCTTGCCGCTCGCCGTGCGGAAGTTAACAGCAGCCGCGTGGACTTCTTCACGCTGGTACGCGGAGACAACGCATGACACTAATGACCGCTTTTACCCTTCCGGTGCAGGACGCCCAGCAGAGTTTCCGTCGCCTGCTTAAAGCCATGAGCGAGCCGGGCGTGATTGTCGCGCTGACCTCGCTACAACAGGGCTGGCTGCCGTTGAACGTCGCCACCACCAGCGTGCTGCTGACGCTGGCCGATAACGACACGCCGGTGTGGGTAGACGGCACGTTGGGCAACGATATTGCCGCACAGAATATTCGTTTTCACACCAATGCACCGCTGTGCGAGCAGCCTGAACACGCGCAGTTTGCCGTCGCCAGCGACGCTATCTCTTCTGAACAGCTAAACCTGCTGGCCCAGGGCTGCGACATCGCCCCTGATACCAGCGCGACGCTGATCCTGCAGGTTTCCAGCCTGAGCGGCGGGCGCATGCTTCGCCTGACCGGCGCCGGGATCAACGAAGAACGCATGATTGCCCCACAGCTGCCGGAATGCGTGCTGCACGAACTGACCGAACGCCCGCATCCGTTCCCGCTGGGCATTGACCTGATTTTGACCTGTGGCGATCGCCTGCTGGCTATCCCACGGACCACCCACGTGGAGGTGTGCTGATGTACGTTGCCGTCAAAGGGGGCGAGAAGGCAATCTCCGCCGCCCACGCCCTGCAGGAGCGCAACCGACGCGGCGATGAAACGCTGAAGGAGCTGAGCGTCGCGCAAATAGAACAGCAGCTTGGCCTGGCGGTTGACCGCGTGATGACGGAAGGCGGCATCGCCGACCGGGAACTCGCCGCGCTGGCTATCAAGCAGGCCAGCGGCGACATGATTGAAGCCATTTTCCTGCTGCGCGCCTACCGCACAACCCTGCCGCGCCTGGCCGTTAGCGAGCCGCTGAACACCGCTGAGATGCGCCTCGAGCGCCGTATCTCCGCCGTTTATAAAGACGTCCCTGGCGGCCAGCTGCTGGGCCCAACCTATGACTACACGCACCGCCTGCTGGACTTCACGCTGCTGGCCAATGGCGAAGTGCCTGATGCAGAACCTGCCGACGAGCAAAGCGCCCCTTCTCCGCACGTGTTCAGCATGCTGGCGAAGCAGGGCCTGGCGAAAGTCGAAGAAGACGACGGCGCGCAGCCGGACGACATCACCCGCAACCCGCCGGTTTACCCGTGCTCGCGCTCTTCGCGCCTGCAGCAGCTGGTGCGCGGCGACGAAGGCTACCTGCTGGCGCTGGCTTACTCCACCCAGCGTGGCTACGGGCGTAACCACCCGTTTGCTGCCGAGATCCGCAGCGGCTACGTGGATATCGAAATTGTGCCGGAAGAGCTGGGTTTTGCGGTGAACATCGGCGAACTGCTGATGACAGAATGCGAAATGGTGAACGGCTTTGTCGCTCCCGAAGATGAAGCCCCGCACTTCACGCGCGGCTACGGTCTGGCATTCGGCATGAGCGAGCGCAAAACCATGGCGATGGCGCTGGTTGACCGCGCGCTCCAGGCTCCCGACTACGACGAAACCGTCGCAGGCCCGGCGCAGGACGAAGAATTTGTGTTATCCCACGCGGATAACGTGGAAGCGGCCGGCTTTGTGTCCCACCTCAAGCTGCCGCATTACGTAGATTTCCAGGCCGAACTGGAGCTGCTTAACCGCCTGATAAAGGAGCGAGCAAATGGCTAACCTGAGCGGCTATAACTTTGCCTATCTGGACGAGCAAACCAAACGCATGATCCGCCGCGCGATGCTGAAAGCCGTGGCGATCCCAGGTTACCAGGTGCCGTTTGGCGGCCGCGAAATGCCGATGCCTTACGGCTGGGGCACCGGCGGCATTCAGCTCACCGCCAGCCTGATTGGCGAGTCTGACGTGCTGAAGGTGATTGACCAGGGCGCGGACGACACCACTAACGCCGTCTCGATTCGTAACTTCTTCAAGCGCGTGACCGGCGTGAACACCACCGAGCGCACCGAAGACGCAACGCTGGTGCAGACCCGCCACCGCATCCCGGAAACGCCGCTGGTTGAAGACCAGATCCTGATATATCAGGTGCCGATCCCTGAACCGCTGCGCTTTATCGAGCCACGCGAAACGGAAACCCGCACCATGCACGCGCTGGAAGAGTACGGCGTGATGCAGGTGAAGCTGTACGAAGATATCGCCCGCTTCGGCCACATATCCACTACCTACGCGTACCCGGTGAAGGTGAACGATCGCTACGTGATGGACCCGTCGCCAATCCCGAAATTTGATAACCCGAAAATGCACATGTCCCCTGCGCTGCAGCTGTTTGGCGCCGGGCGCGAAAAACGTATTTACGCCGTGCCGCCGTTTACCCGCGTAGAGAGCCTCGACTTCGACGACCATCCTTTCCAGGTCCAGGAATGGGAAGAGCCGTGCGCAATCTGCGGGTCACGCCACAGCTACCTTGATGAAGTGGTGCTCGACGACGCGGGCAACCGCATGTTCGTCTGCTCCGATACCGACTACTGCCGCCAGAACAGTGAGGCCTCTCAGTCATGACCAGTCCGCTACTTTCGGTGAATAACCTCACCCACCTCTATGCGCCCGGTAAAGGCTTTATGGACGTGTCGTTCGACCTCTGGCCCGGTGAAGTGCTGGGCATCGTGGGCGAGTCCGGCTCCGGTAAAACGACGCTGCTGAAGGCGATTTCCGCCCGCCTTGCGCCGCAGGAAGGGGAGGTGATTTACCTCGACAGCTCGCTGTACGGGATGTCGGAAGGCGAACGCCGCCGCCTGCTGCGCACCGAATGGGGTGTGGTACACCAGCATCCGATGGACGGCCTGCGCCGCCACGTTTCTGCCGGCGGTAACATCGGCGAGCGCCTGATGGCAACCGGGGCGCGCCACTACGGCGACATTCGCGCCACCGCCCAGCGCTGGCTGGAAGAAGTCGAAATCCCTGCATCACGCATCGACGACCTGCCGACCACGTTTTCCGGCGGGATGCAGCAGCGCCTGCAGATCGCCCGCAACCTGGTGACCCATCCGAAGCTGGTATTTATGGACGAGCCCACCGGCGGGCTGGATGTTTCAGTGCAGGCGCGCCTGCTCGACCTGCTGCGCGGCCTGGTAGTGGAGCTGAACCTGGCCGTGGTGATTGTCACCCACGATCTGGGCGTGGCTCGCCTGCTGGCCGACCGCCTGCTGGTGATGAAACAGGGCAAAGTGGTGGAAAGTGGGCTGACCGACCGCGTACTGGACGACCCGCATCACCCGTATACCCAGCTTTTGGTGTCCTCCGTCCTTCAGAATTAGGTACTCGCTATGACCAGAATACGGGTTGAAAACCTGAGCAAAACCTTTGTCCTGCACCACCAGCACGGTATTCGCCTGCCGGTGCTGGCGGACGCTTCGCTGGAAGTTAAAGGCGGAGAATGCGTGGTGCTGCACGGCCACTCCGGCAGCGGGAAATCCACCCTGCTGCGCTCGCTGTACGCCAACTACCTGCCGGATGAAGGACACATCTGGGTTAAGCACAACGACGAATGGCTCGACATCGTGCAGGCTCCGGCGCGTGAAGTGCTGGCGGTGCGTCGCCAGACCATCGGCTGGGTAAGCCAGTTCCTGCGCGTTATTCCGCGAATTTCCGCGCTCGAAGTCGTCATGCAGCCGCTGCTTGATTTGGGCGTGCCGCGTGAAGAGTGCGAGAAAAAAGCCGCCAGCCTGCTGACCCGCCTCAACGTGCCTGAACGCCTGTGGCACCTGGCGCCGTCGACCTTTTCCGGCGGCGAACAGCAGCGCGTGAACATCGCTCGCGGCTTTATTGTCGACTACCCGATTTTACTGCTGGACGAGCCAACCGCCTCGCTGGACGCCAGGAACAGCGCCGCCGTGGTGGCTTTGATTCAGGAAGCAAAAGCACGTGGAGCGGCCATCGTCGGCATCTTCCACGATGAAGCAGTACGTGAACAGGTGGCCGACCGCCTGCATACGATGTCCGCGATGGAGCCCCAACATGATAATCAATAACGTTCGCCTGGTACTGGAAGAAGAAGTAGTCAGTGGCTCGCTGGAAGTGGCCGACGGTTTGATTCGCAACTTTGCCGAGACCCAAAGCCAGCTGCCGGGCGCACACGACGGCGGCGGCGGCTGGCTGCTGCCGGGGCTGATTGAGCTGCACACGGATAACCTGGATAAATTCTTCACCCCACGGCCAAAGGTTGACTGGCCGGCGCACTCCGCCATGAGCAGCCACGACGCGCTGATGGTAGCGAGCGGCATCACCACCGTGCTGGACGCCGTTGCCATCGGCGACGTGCGCGACGGCGGCGACCGCCTGGAAAACCTCGAAAAAATGATCAACGCCGTGGAGGATACGCAAAAACGCGGCCTCAACCGCGCCGAACACCGCCTGCACCTGCGCTGCGAGCTGCCGCACCACACCACGCTGCCGCTGTTCGACAAGCTGGTAGACCGCGAACTGGTGTCCCTCGTTTCGCTGATGGACCACTCGCCGGGCCAGCGCCAGTACGCGGAACTCTCGAAATACCGCGACTATTATCAGGGCAAATACCATCTCACCAACGAGCAGATGGATCGGTTTGAGGAAGAGCAGCTGACGCTGGCGGCGCGCTGGTCACAGCCAAACCGCCAGGCCATTGCCGCCCGCTGTCGCGACCGCAATATTGCCCTCGCCAGCCATGACGATGCCACCTCCGCCCACGTTGTAGAATCCCACGAAATCGGCAGCGTGATCGCCGAGTTCCCGACCACGCTGGAAGCCGCGGAAGCTTCTCGTCGCCACGGCATGAGCGTGCTGATGGGCGCGCCGAATATCGTGCGCGGCGGCTCTCACTCCGGCAACGTGGCGGCCAGCCATCTGGCCCAGGCCGGGCTGCTGGATATTCTCTCCTCGGATTACTATCCGGCGAGCCTGCTGGATGCGGCCTTCCGCGTGGCGCACGACGACAGCAACAGCTTCACGCTGGCTCAGGCGGTAAACCTTGTGACGCGCAACCCTGCAAGGGCGCTGAACCTGGCCGACCGTGGGACGCTGGCGGAAGGTAAACGAGCGGATCTGGTGCTGGCACATATGCACGGCGACCATATCCACGTCGATCACGTCTGGCGCCAGGGAACGCGGGTGTTCTGATGAGTAAATTAATCTGGCTGATGGGCCCGTCCGGCTCCGGTAAAGACAGCCTGCTGAGCGCCCTGCGCCAGCAGGAGCATGCCAGACTGCTGGTGGCGCACCGCTATATAACCCGCGCCGCCGACGCAGGCTGCGAAAACCACATTGCGCTGAGCGCAAAAGAGTTTGAACAGCGTCAGCAACTGGGGCTGTTCGCCCTGAGCTGGCAGGCGCACGAGCAGTCCTACGGCGTCGGCGTGGAAATGGATATATGGCTCGAGGCCGGATTTGACGTGGTGGTTAACGGCTCGCGCCAGCACCTGAAGCAGGCGAGGGAACGTTATGGCGATGGGCTGGTGCCCATCTGCCTGCAGGTTTCTGCCAGCGTGCTGCGCCAACGTCTGGAGCAGCGCGGCAGGGAAAATGCGGAACAGATCGAGCAGCGGCTGCAGCGCGCGGCGCTCTATGCGCCAGAGGGCGGCGATTGTCTGGTACTCAACAACGACGGGAGTCTGCTACAGTCAGCCGAATTATTTATGCGGCTGTTAGCCCAGCACCGCTCGAACGTTATCCCTCTTCACCGCAAGGAGCCCCGCCATGTCTGATGTTGTTAAGTTAAAAGCCGCCGCTATCGAAGACAGCGATACCGTTTACCGCATGATTTGCGAGCTAAAGCAGGCTCAGGCAGATCGCCCCGGCTTTAACGCCTGTTTTACCGAGAACCTGCGCGACCCGAATATCTACTATCAGCTGGCGTGGCTGGGCAACAAAGCGCTGGGGATGATTAGCCTGCACCTGCAATATCATCTGCACCACGGCCGTCGCATCGGCGAGATCCAGGAGCTGGTAGTGCTGGAAGAAGCCCGCGGCCACGGCGTCGGCAAACAGCTGCTTGCCTGGGCCGAAGAGCAGGCACGTAAAGCCGATGCCGAGCTGACGGAGCTGTCGACCAGCACCGGGCGCAAAGACGCTCACCGCTTCTACGAGCGTGAAGGCTACCGCGCCACCCATATCCGCTTTACCAAACCGGTGGAGACACCTGATGACGCTCACGCTAACGCTAACGCTTAGCGGCACCGGCGGGGCGCAGCTTGTTCCCGCCTGGGGCTGCGGCTGCGCGGCCTGTGCACGGGCGCGCAGCAACCCCGCTCATCGCCGCCGTCCGTGCAGCGCGGTAGTCAGGTATAACGACGCGGTTACGCTGGTGGATGCGGGGCTACCCGATCTGATGGAGAGCTGGCAGCCCGGTGATTTTCAGCAGTTTTTGCTCACCCACTACCATATGGATCACGTCCAGGGGTTGTTCCCGCTGCGCTGGGGCGTGGGCGAGAAAATCCCGGTTTACGGCCCGCCGGATGAACAGGGCTGCGACGATCTGTTTAAACATCCTGGCCTGCTGGATTTTAGCCATACCGTGGAGCCGTTTGTTGCCTTTACCCTTCAGGCGCTGCGCGTCACGCCGCTGCCGCTGCTGCACTCAAAGCTGACGTTTGGTTATCTGTTTGAAACGGCCTACAGCAGGCTGGCGTGGCTGAGCGATACGGCGGGGCTGCCGGACAAAACCCTGAAGTTTCTGGCCGCCAACCGCCCGGAAGTGGTGGTGATAGATTGCAGCCGCGAACCCCGGCCAGAAACGCCAAAAAATCACTGTGACTTAACGACCGTCATCGCGCTGAACAAACAGATTGGTAGCCCCCGAGTCGTGCTGACGCACATCAGCCACCAGTTTGATGAATGGCTGATGCACAACTCGCTTCCCGCTGGCTTTGAAGCTGGTTTTGACGGCATGGAAATCGTGCTGGATTAACGGTCGTCGTCGTCCTGCAGGCGCCGCTCATCGTCATCCAGCTGCTGGCGTTCACGGTCAAGCTGGTTCTGGCGGTCATCAAGGCTGCGACGCCTGTCTTCCAGTTGGCGGTAGCGCGCTTCATCCTGGCGGCTGAGCCTGCGCTGAGCCGCTTCGTCATCGCTATCGTCATGATAAACGCGGTCGCCGCCGGGTTTATAAGCATCGCTAAACGCCTGCTGGATATTGCCAATGGCGTCATCAATCACGTCGGCCTGCGCGAACGGCGAGGCCAGGTACAGCGTGCCGAGCAGCAGCGCGGCGGCATAAGGTTTCATCGGTCAGTCTCCGGAATGGACTGGCCTCAGCGTAGTCAGCCGGCCTCACGCGCAGTAGCGGAGGAATCTCAAATTCCCGGCGATTCCAGCGCGCCAATAGCCTCGACCCTTGCCTGATGTCGCCCGCCTTCAAACTGCCCGCTTAACCACGCGTCGACGATCATTTTGGCCAAATCCAGCCCGACGACTCGTGAGCCGAAGGCCAGCACGTTGGTGTTATTGTGCTGGCGGGAAAGCAACGCAGAATAAGGCTCGCTGCACACCACCGCCCGGATGCCGGGAAACTTGTTGGCGGTGATAGATATCCCCACGCCGGTGCCGCAAATCAAAATGCCGCCCTCGGCTTCGCCGTTTACCACGGCCTGCGCTACGGCGCTGGCGTAAAGCGGGTAATCTGTACGCTCCCCGGACCAGGTCCCTTTGTCCAGCACCTCAATCCCTTTTTCCTCAAGATGCGCCACAATTTCTGCCTTCAGCAGGAAGCCGACGTGATCGCAGCCAAATGCAATTTTTTTCATTTTATCCTCACCGTAACCGTCACTTTACGAACCCGGCGACTTTTGTGATTTAAGACCGGTTCACTGCCCAATTAATCGGCAAAATCGCCGGGTTCGTGGCTATTTCTACACCGTTCAGCTTCACAACACAATGTCGATTACGGCTAATCACCTAACAGTAGCCAGTATCACACAACGAAAGGCAAGCAATAAACATATTGTTTTTCAAATGGATAACTTATTAAGGCCAAAAACAAAACTTCACAAAAAATAAAACTTTATGAATTAATTATTTTTGTGAAGTTGTCAGCATATTTTCTGCTCACGCTGTGATGTTATAGTGGCGTCTTCACTCTACGGACACGAGAGAACAGGATGAGTCAGTCAGATATTGATTCACAACAGCCGTTCGGCATCGGCCTTGCCCCCTGGCTGCGCATGAAGCAGGAGGGGATGACGGACAACGAAAGCCGTATCGTCGACTGGTTGTTAAAGCCCGGTAATCTGAGCGATGCCCCGGCCATTAAAGACGTTGCCGAAGCCCTTGCGGTGTCGGAAGCGATGATTGTGAAGGTGTCGAAACTGCTGGGTTTCAGCGGTTTTCGTAACCTGCGCAGCGCGCTGGTCGCCTACTTTTCCGAGTCAGAGCAGGTGCTGCCGACCGAGCTGGCGTTCGACGAAGCGCCGCAGGACGTGGTCAATAAGGTGTTTAACATTACCTTACGCACCATTATGGAAGGTCAGTCGATCGTTAACGTCGACGAGATTCATCGCGCGGCACGCTATTTCGCGCAGGCAAAACAGCGTGATTTGTACGGCGTTGGCGGCTCGAACTCCATATGTAACGACATCCAGCACAAGTTCCTGCGCATCGGCGTGCGCTGCCAGGCCTATCAGGATGCGCACATCATGATGATGTCGGCCTCGCTGCTTAAAGAAGGTGACGTGGTGCTGGTGGTTTCCCACTCAGGGCGCACCGGCGATTTAAAAGCGGCGGTTGAGCTGGCGAAAAAGAACGGCGCAAAAATAATTTGCATTACCCATAGCTATCATTCACCTATAGCACGGCTGGCCGATTTTATTATTTGTTCGCCAGCCCCAGAGACGCCTTTATTAGGCCGCAACGCCTCCGCGCGTATATTACAATTAACGTTACTCGATGCTTTATTTGTTTCAGTCGCACAGCAAAACATTGAACAGGCAACATTAAATATGCAAAAAACCGGCGCTATTGTGGATTTCTTTTCACCTGGCGCGCTGAAGTAAAAAAGAGATCCCGTGTGAGCGGGATCTGACTGCACCCTACACTGAGAATATGATTATGAATAAATATCTGAAAATATTCAGCGGCGCTGCTATGGGCCTGATGTTATCCACCAGCGCTTTTGCCGCTGCCGATTACGCGGTGGTATTAAAAACATTATCCAACCCTTATTGGGTGGATATGAAAAAAGGTATTGAAGATGAAGCCAAAACGCTGGGCGTTAGCGTTGATATTTTTGCTTCGCCTTCGGAGGGTGATTTCCAGTCGCAATTACAGCTTTTTGAAGATTTAACGAATAAAAAATACAAAGGCATCGCTTTTGCGCCGCTTTCCTCGGTAAATCTCGTGGTGCCCGTGGCGAACGCCTGGAAGAAAGGCATTTACCTGGTCAACCTCGATGAAAAAATCGATATGGATAACCTGAAAAAAGCCGGCGGTAACGTCGAAGCCTTTGTGACCACCGATAACGTCGCGGTCGGCGCGAAGGGCGCAGGCTTCATCATCGATAAGCTTGGTGCCGCGGGCGGTGAAGTGGCAATTATCGAAGGGAAAGCAGGTAATGCCTCCGGCGAAGCCCGCCGCGTGGGAGCCAGCGGTGCGTTTAAAAAAGCCAGCCAGATTAAGCTCGTCGCCAGCCAACCCGCAGACTGGGACCGCATCAAGGCGCTCGACGTGGCGACCAACGTGCTGCAGCGTAACCCAAACCTGAAAGCCTTCTATTGTGCTAACGACACGATGGCAATGGGCGTAGCGCAGGCGGTGGCTAACGCCGGTAAAACCGGAAAAGTGCTGGTCGTCGGCACCGACGGTATTCCGGAAGCACGCAAAATGGTTGATGCAGGGCAGATGACCGCCACCGTTGCCCAAAATCCGGGTGACATCGGTGCGACCGGCCTGAAGCTGCTGGTTGACGCGGCAAAAACCGGCAAGGTGATTGCGCTGGATAAAGCGCCGCAGTTCAGCCTGGTGGATTCGGTGCTGGTGACGAAATAGTTTCTGGTCTGAGTGGCCTGATGCCCTCACCCCGGCCCTCTCCCACAGGGAGAGGGGGAAAAAAGGGGTAGCCCTCTCCCACAAAGAGAGAGGGGAAAAAGAGTACTAAAAGAAAAGCGGTGGCAGTAGTTATTCCCTCTCCCCTATGGGGAGAGGGTTAGGGTGAGGGGAAACCTTCGCTAAAAATGATTGAGGCTCGTCATGGTCACGCCATACATTGCAATGGCGGGGATCGGCAAATCCTTTGGTCCGGTTCACGCATTAAAATCGGTTGATTTAACAATATTCCCCGGCGAAATTCACGCCCTTCTCGGGGAAAACGGTGCAGGTAAATCAACCCTGATGAAAGTCCTGTCGGGTATTCATGAACCGACCAAAGGCACCATTACGATTAATAATGTTAATTATGAAAAGCTCGATCATAAATTAGCGGCACAGCTCGGCATTGGTATTATTTATCAAGAACTCAGCGTCATTGATGAATTAACCGTTTTAGAAAATCTTTATATTGGTCGCCATACAACAAAAAAAGTCTTCGGGATTAATATTGTTGACTGGAAAGAGATGCGTATTCGCGCCGCGATGATGCTTTTACGTGTCGGCTTAAAAGTGGATCTCGATGAAAAGGTGGGTAATTTATCCATCAGTCACAAGCAAATGTTAGAAATTGCCAAAACATTAATGCTGGACGCCAAAGTCATTATTATGGATGAGCCCACATCTTCTTTAACCAATAAAGAAGTGGATTATCTTTTTCTCATCATGAACCAGCTGCGTAAAGAAGGCACGGCGATGGTGTACATCTCCCATAAGCTTGCCGAAATCCGCCGTATCTGCGACCGCTACACGGTGATGAAGGACGGCAGCAGCGTCTGCAGCGGCCTGGTCGGCGACGTCTCCAACGACGACATTGTGCGCCTGATGGTTGGCCGCGAGCTGCAAAACCGCTTTAGCGCGATGAAAGAGAGCGCCGGGAACGTGGAGCGTGACGTGGTGTTTGAGGTGAAGAACGTCACCAGCCGCGACCGCAAAAAGGTGAAAGGCATTTCGTTCAGCGTCAACCGTGGCGAGATCCTGGGCTTTTCCGGCCTCGTAGGCTCCGGGCGCACCGAGCTGATGGACTGCCTGTTCGGCGTCGACAAACGCTCATCAGGGGAAATTCTGCTTAACGGCAAGAACATTTCGCCCCGCTCGCCGATGGATGCGCTGAAAAAAGGCATGGGCTACATCACCGAAAGCCGCCGGGATAACGGCTTCTTCGCCAACTTCTCCATTGCGCAGAACATGGCCGTCAGCCAGAGCCTCAAGCGCGGCGGCTACAAAGGCGCGATGGGGCTGTTTAACGAAGCCGAAGAACGAAAAATTGCCGAAGCTCAGCGCCAGCTGCTGGCGCTCAAATGCCACAGCGTCGATCAGAACATTACCGAGCTTTCCGGCGGCAACCAACAGAAGGTACTGATTTCTAAGTGGCTGTGCTGCAACCCGGAAGTGCTTATCTTCGATGAGCCTACGCGTGGGATCGACGTCGGCGCTAAGGCCGAAATTTACAAAGTGATGCGGCAGCTGGCGGATGACGGAAAGGTCATTCTGATGGTGTCGTCTGAGCTTCCCGAAATTATCGCCGTCTGCGACCGCATTGCCGTGTTCTGCGAAGGGCGGCTGACGCAAATCCTGACCAATCGCGACGATATCAGCGAAGAGGAGATTATGGCATGGGCATTACCACAAGAATGAAACGCGAAGAAAGTGAGAAAAAGCCGTTCAATTTCGCCCAGTTCTGGGACAAATACGGCACCTTTTTCATCCTCGCGATTATCGTCGCCATCTTCGGCACGCTCTCCGCCGAGTACTTCCTGACGGCCAGCAACATCAGCGCCATCTTCGTGCAAAGCTCGGTGACCGTGCTTATCGGCATGGGGGAGTTCTTCGCCATTCTGGTAGCGGGAATCGATCTGTCGGTTGGGGCGATTCTGGCACTTTCCGGCATGGTGACCGCCAAACTGATGCTGGCAGGCGTGGATCCGTTCCTCGCGGCGCTGATTGGCGGCGTGATTGTCGGCGGGCTGCTCGGGGCGATTAACGGCTGCCTGGTAAACTGGACAGGGCTGCATCCGTTCATCATCACGCTTGGCACCAACGCCATCTTCCGGGGCATCACGCTGGTTATTTCCGACGCCAACTCGGTGTACGGCTTCTCGTTCGACTTCGTGAATTTCTTCGCCGCCACGCCGTTAGGCATTCCGGTGCCGGTGATCTTCTCGCTGATTGTCGCCGGGATACTGTGGTTCTTGACCACCCGCACGCGCCTGGGCCGCAATATTTACGCCCTCGGCGGCAATAAGAACTCGGCGTTCTACTCCGGCATCGACGTGAAGTTCCACATGCTGGTGGTGTTCATCATCTCCGGCATCTGCGCCGGGCTGGCGGGCGTGGTCTCTACCGCGCGTCTTGGGGCGGCAGAACCCCTTGCGGGCATGGGGTTTGAAACCTACGCCATCGCCAGCGCGATCATCGGCGGCACCAGCTTCTTCGGCGGCAAAGGCCGAATTTTCTCGGTGGTGATTGGCGGCCTGATTATCGGCACCATCAACAACGGGCTCAACATTCTCCAGGTACAAACCTATTACCAGCTGGTGGTGATGGGCGGGCTGATCATCGCCGCGGTGGCCCTGGATAGACTAATCAGCAAGTAAATTCGTCGTCTTTCGAACGGCAGATGCGTTGGCTGCATCAGCTCACCCCAGTCACATAGTTAGCTATGCTCCTGGGGACTCGCAGCCTGGCCGCCTTTCTGTCGTCCGAAATCCATAGAATTACAGGAGCTTATAATGAAAATTTCCCCCTCTTTGATGTGCATGGATCTGGCAAAATTCCAGGAACAGATTGCGTTTATCGACCTGCACGCGGACTACTTCCATATCGACATTATGGACGGCCACTTTGTGCCGAACCTGACGCTGTCCCCGTTCTTTGTCGGCCAGGTCAGGAAGCTTGCCAGCAAGCCGCTGGACTGCCATCTGATGGTCACTCGCCCGCAGGATTACATCGTCCCGCTGGCGCAGGCCGGGGCGGACATCATTACCCTGCATCCGGAAACTATTAACGGCCAGGCCTTCCGCCTCATAGAAGAGATTCGCCGCCACGGCATGAAAGTCGGCCTGATTTTGAACCCGGAGACCCCGGTTGAGGCGATGAAGTACTACATTCATAAGGCAGACAAGGTGACGGTGATGACCGTTGACCCAGGGTTTGCCGGCCAGCCGTTTATTCCAGAAATGCTGGAAAAAGTGGCGGAGCTGAAAGCCTGGCGCGAGCGCGAAGGGCTGAGCTACGAAATCGAAATTGACGGCTCCTGCAACGCGGCAACCTATGAACGACTCATGGCCGCCGGGGCAGATGTGTTTATCGTTGGCACTTCCGGGCTGTTTAACCACGCCCGGGATATCGACGAGGCCTGGCAGGTGATGAGCGAACAGATCCTGACGGCCAAAAACGAGGTTATCCCCCATGCCAAAACCGCTTAACGTGGTGGCCGGAGTGGATATGGGCGCCACCCATATCCGCCTGTGTTTGCAGGATGAATCCGGCGCGGTGCTGCACTGTGAAAAACAGCGCACCGCAGAGATTATCTCCGGGGGCGTGGTCTGCGGGATCGCCCGTCTGTTAAACGATCGGCTGGATCGCTTTAACGCCCGCTGCCGCGGCATGGTGATGGGGTTCCCGGCGCTGGTCGGCAAAGACAAGCGCACGATTATCTCCACGCCAAATTTGCCGCTTGCCGCCGCAGAGCTTAACGAACTGGCGGGCAAGCTGGAGGATGCGCTCGGCTGCCCGGTCGAGTTTTCACGTGACGTCAATCTGCAGCTCTCGTTCGACGTCGCGCAAAACGGCCTGCAGCCCCAGCAGGTGCTGGGGGCTTATCTCGGCACCGGCATGGGTTTTGCCGTCTGGCTGAACGGGGCACCCTGGACCGGCGCCCACGGCGTTGCCGGTGAACTGGGCCATATTCCACAGGGCGATATGCACCTGACCTGCGGCTGCGGAAATGCGGGGTGCCTGGAAACGGTGTGCTCGGGGATTGCCCTGAAACGCTGGTACGACGCCAGCCCGCGTGCGTATGAAATTGGCGAGCTGTTCAGCGTTGCCGCGCAGCAGCCGTTTGTCGTTGCCCTGCTCGACCACGCGGCGCGCGCCATCGCCACCAGCGTGAACCTGTTTGACCCGGATGCGGTAATCCTCGGCGGCGGCGTAATGGACATGGTCGATTTTCCGCGCGAAGCGCTGATTGCGCAGACTAAACGCTATCTTCGCCGCCCGCTTCCTCACGATGCCGTGCGCTTTATCGACGCGTCTTCATCCGCGTTTAACGGCGCACAAGGTGCGGCTACGCTGGCCCGCGCCTGCTTCCTGCCCGCGCTTTACGTAGCGCCTCAGCAAGCTGCGCTCGGGTAAACGGTTTGCGCAGCAGCTCAACCTCCGGCAGGTGTTGCTCGCTGCGACGTAAATCCTGCCCGCTTACCAGCAGCAAATCCAGCTGAGGATGGTGGCGGCGAGCCTGCTGGAGCACGTCCGCGCCGCTTAGCTCGCCGGGCAGCATCAGGTCGCTGATAACGAGGCTGATGTCCGGCACCTCGCGCATCAGCTGCAGCGCCTGCTGGCTGTCGCTGGCTTCCAGCGTCAGGTAACCCAGCTGATGCAGCTGTTCGCAGAGCGTCTGGCGCACGTCCGGCTCATCTTCGAGTACCAGCACAAGCTGGTCAGAAATATCGGCCTGTTCATCGACCAGCGGCAAGGCCTCCGGCTGCGCCTCCGCAGACGCCCGAGGCAGTTGAAGTATGACCCGAGTCCCTGTGCCCGGCTCGCTTTCAATCTGCACCCGCCCGCCCGACTGGCGTACAAAGCCATAAACCATCGACAGCCCAAGCCCGCTGCCGCTGCCGGTCTGTTTGGTGGTGAAGAACGGTTCAAACACCTGCGCCTTTACCTCGTCCGTCATGCCGTGCCCGGTGTCGGCCACTTCAACCACCACCATATCCTGCTTGCGCCCTTCGCCGCGCACCACGCGCTGGTTCCAGGTGCGGATCTTAATTTCACCGCTGCGCCCTTCCATCGCGTCTCGGGCGTTCATCACCAGGTTAATGATCGCGTTCTCCAGCTGATTGACGTCGATCCAGGCGGGCCAGGCGGGCTGCTGGGCTTCAACGACAAGCGTGAGATGGGCGGGCAAAGAATGGCGCATCAGCGGGTCGAGGTTTTCAAGCAGGCTTTTCATCGCCACCGCCCTCGGGTGTAACGATTGCTTGCGGGAAAACGCGAGCAGCCGCTGAGTGAGCTGTGCGCCACGCTCGGCGGCCTTAAGCGCGCGCTGAATGCGCACGGCGTCCGGCGAGTCTGTCGCGGTCAGCTCAAGACTGCCGATGATCACCGCCAGCAGGTTATTGAAGTCGTGCGCCAGACCGCCGGTAAGCTGCCCCACCGCCTTCATTTTTTGGCTGTGCACCAGCGCTTCTTCCAGCGCTTTGCGTTCGCTACGCTCCAGCACTACGTTCACCATGCCCCGCCCAGGCACCGGGCTAAAACGCAGCTCGATGGTACGGCCGTCCGCCAGCCTCAACTCCTGCGGCTTAGGCAAGGGTCTGGAGAGATTACCCAACATATGCTCCTGCAGCGGCGTAACCTGCTTGAGCAACCCGAGATAGTGCTGACCACGCTGCAGGCGCTGCGGCTCAAGCCCCAGCAGCAGCGGATATTGCTGATTCCACACCACCAGGAAACCGTCGCTGTCGAACAGCGCAAAGCCGTCGCGCATGGCGTGAAAAGTGGTTTCCAGCAGGGTGCTTTTTTCTTTCAGCAGGCGTGAGGTATGCTCCAGCGAAGCGGTATTACGGGCAAAGACGTTGAACGCCCTGGCCAGCTCGCCCAGCTCATCGCGCCTCTGCTGCGCGGGCACGCTGACCTCTTTTTCGCCTTTCGCCAGCCGCGTCATCGCCTGGGAAATCGCCGTTAAGTTTGAGCCCAGGTTGCGGTAAATATACAGCCCGGCAAACCCGGTGATCACCAGCGCCAGCAGGGCAAACAGGCCGATAAAAGCGATGATGGACTGCAAATCCCGGTGGCTTTGCTGGCTGCGCTGCCGGGATTCTTCCCCGACTTTTTGCACGTACAGGTTGATGTCCTGATTCAGAAAAGCCACCAGCGCTTTGATGTGGTACATGTGCCAGGCGATGCCCAGGTCGCTTTCCTCAAGCTGCGCAGAAAGCGGCGGCAGCTGGCGCAGGCCGTTTCTGAACTGCTGCAAAATGCTGTCCGATAACGCCGACGCCGCCCGCTCGGGGAGAAGCTGCATCACTTCGCTAAGCTGGCGCACCGCCGGCCTCGGGGAGGAGGACTGAATCGCCACCAGAATCAGGCGATCCATCTCTTTGAGCAGCCCGGCATCCGGCACGTTAAGCCCTTCGCGGGCGTTAACTTCCTGCAGGTGTTCAAGGTAGCTCTGATTCTGGTACAGGGCGCTCAGCAGCAGGTTACGCTGCAGGTGGCGACGGTGCCCCATCACCAGCATATTGGTGACGCTGCTTTCCAGCTCGTTGCTGCGGTCGATGATCCGGCTGACCAGCTGCGGCTCACGGCTCGCCAGCGGCGCTTTGGCCAGGTGAGAAAGCGAGTTTTGCAGCGAAAGCTGGGTTTGCTTCAGGCTTGCCGCCTCGCTCTGGTATTCCAGCGCGCCCACAACCTGAGAAAGCCTGACCGCCGCCGTCGCCACGTTCGAGGTGTCGCGCGCCAGCTCCATGCTACCGGACATATCGAGCAGCGTTTGCCCCTGAACCTGCTCCTGCAGGCGGCTGGCGTGCTTAAAGCCGAGCACCGCCACGCCGCAGACCATCAGCGTGACCGCCACCACCAGCAGATTGAAGAACAGCAGGCGGCCACGGGCGCTGGCGAAAAAGGAGGGACGAGGCTGGGTCATAGAGGCTCCGTGGTTGATTCACTCCAGTTAAGCATTGCATGGATTTTGATAAATATTTCCACACCGGGAATGTGATCCAGGTTAACTATTCAACTCTATGACAAATATGAACGGCGGCTGACATTTTGCATTTATCGGCGTGTGGTTGACTGGCGCTTATTGATACCCACCACAGGCGCCGCACCATGAGCAGAGTCCCCATTCTGGAAATGCGCAATATTGCCAAGTCATTTGGCAAGTTTTATGCGCTAAAAGGCGTCGATTTAACGGTATTTCCCGGTGAAATCCATGCGCTAATGGGTGAGAACGGGGCGGGTAAAAGCACCCTGATGAAGATCCTCGCCGGGGCTTACATCGCCACCAGCGGCGAAGTGCTGATTGACGGCGAACCCTATGCCATCAAAGGCCCCAAAGATGCCCTCAACGCGGGCATTACCCTGATTTACCAGGAAATGCAGCTCGCGCCAAACCTCACCGTGGCCGAAAACATTTTCCTCGGCAGCGAACTGGCGCGCGGCGGCCTGGTGCAGCGTAAAGAGATGGTGCAGCAGGCGCAGGCGGTGATTGACCGCCTCGGGGCGCAGTTTAAAGCAACCGACCTCGTCATGAAGCTGACCATTGCCGAGCAGCAGCAGGTTGAGATTGCCCGCGCGCTCCAGCGCAACAGCCGTATTCTGGTGATGGATGAACCCACCGCCGCCCTCTCATCTCGCGAAACGCATCGCCTGTTTGAGCTGATTTTCCGCCTGCGTGATGAAGGCATGGCGATTATCTACATCAGCCACCGCATGGCGGAAATTTATGAGCTGTCTGATCGGGTCAGCGTCCTGCGCGACGGCCAGTACGTCGGCAGCCTGACGCGGGAAAACCTTAACGCCAGCGAACTGGTCAAAATGATGGTTGGCCGGCCCCTTAGCGACCTGTTTAACAAAGAGCGTGATATCCCGCTCGGCAGCCCTCGCCTCAACGTTCATCACCTGACGGACAGCGGCAAGGTGCAGCCCGTCAGCCTGCACGTGCGTTCCGGGGAAATTGTCGGCCTGGCCGGGCTGGTTGGCGCGGGGCGTTCAGAGCTGGCGCAGCTTATCTTCGGCGTGCGTAAGGCCACGGGCGGTACGGTTGAGATCGACGGCGAGCCGGTGACGCTGCACTCCCCCCGCGAGGCGATTCAACACGGCATCGGCTTCCTGACGGAAAACCGCAAAGAGCAAGGGCTGTTCCTCGAGCTTGCCGCGCAGGACAACATCACCATGGCCACGCTGGAGCGTGACGCTCATTTCGGCATGCTCGACCGCAAAAAAGCCCAGACCATTTCTGACGATGCTATCAGCCTGCTGAATATCCGCGTGCCGCACGCTCAGGTTCGCGCCGGGGGCCTGTCCGGTGGTAACCAGCAAAAGTTGCTGATTTCCCGCTGGGTTGCTATTGGCCCACGCATTCTGATCCTCGACGAGCCTACGCGCGGCGTGGACGTCGGCGCTAAAAGCGAAATTTACCGCATCATGAACCAGCTGGCCCGCCAGGGCGTGGCCATTTTAATGATTTCCAGTGAGCTGCCCGAAGTGGTGGGCATGAGCGACCGGGTGTACGTCATGCGCGAAGGCAGCATTGCCGGCGAGCTGCTGCGCCACGACATTACGCAAGAGAATATTATGACCCTGGCTACCGGCGTGACCGAGGCCCATAAGAAAGAGGTTCACCATGACTAACTCAGGCACGCAACCGGTGGCAAAATCCGCCTCGCTTAAAAAAGCCCTGTTCGGCGATTTACTACAAACCGTCGGCATTTTGCCGATTTTGATACTGATCGTCGCCGTATTTGGCTTTGTCGCGCCCAACTTCTTCACCGAGTCTAACCTGCTCAATATCGCCCGGCAGTCATCGATCAACATCGTGCTGGCGGCTGGGATGACCTTCATCATTCTGACCGGCGGTATTGACCTTTCCGTGGGCTCTATCCTCGGCACCACCGCCGTGACGGCAATGGTCGTGTCGCTGATGCCCGGCTGGGAAGGCCTGTCGATTCCGGCAGCGCTGCTGATGGGCACCGGGCTCGGGCTGTTTAACGGCATGCTGGTCGCCTGGGCGGGGCTGCCGCCGTTTATCGTCACGCTCGGCACCTATACCGCGCTGCGCGGCGCAGCGTATCTGCTGGCCGACGGCACAACGGTGATTAACTCCAACATCAACTTTGAATGGATTGGTAACGCCTATCTCGGCCCGGTGCCGTGGCTGGTCGTTATCGCCCTGCTGGTGATTGCGGTGTGCTGGTTCATCCTCCGCCGTACCACGCTGGGCGTTCATATCTACGCGGTAGGCGGCAACATGCAGGCGGCACGCCTGACCGGCATCAAAGTGTGGATGGTGTTGCTGTTCGTGTACGGCATGAGCGGCCTGCTTTCCGGGCTCGGCGGCATCATGAGCGCGTCGCGCCTTTATAGCGCCAACGGTAACCTCGGCGTGGGCTATGAGCTGGACGCCATCGCCGCCGTTATTCTCGGCGGGACCAGCTTCGTGGGCGGGATTGGTACCATCACCGGCACGCTGGTGGGGGCGCTGATTATCGCCACGCTCAACAACGGCATGACGCTAATGGGCGTCTCCTACTTCTGGCAATTGGTGATCAAAGGGGCGGTGATCATCATAGCGGTGCTGATCGACAAATACCGTACCCGTCACCATCAAAGTGCATAACAACAAAACCCTACCCTACGAGTGAGGAAAACAGCATGCGTTTGAAACCCATAGTTACTGCGTTACTGGCTGGTGCAATGATCGCAGGCGCGCCGTTTGCCCAGGCGAAAGAGTTAAAGTCTATCGGCGTGACGGTGGGCGACCTCGCCAACCCGTTCTTCGTGCAGATAACCAAAGGCGCCGAGCTGGAAGCCCGCAAGCTCGCTGGCGACAACGTGAAGGTGACGCTGGTCTCCAGCGGCTACGATCTCGGCCAGCAGGTGGCGCAGATCGATAACTTTATCGCCGCCAAGGTGGACATGATCATCCTCAACGCCGCAGATTCCAAAGGGATCGGCCCGGCGGTAAAACGCGCGAAAGACGCCGGGATCGTCGTGGTGGCGGTGGACGTCGCGGCTGACGGCGCCGATGCCACGATCACCTCAGACAACACCCAGGCCGGGCAAATGGCCTGTAAGTACATTTCCGACCGCCTGAAAGATAAAGGCAACGTGGTTATCATCAACGGGCCGCCGGTTTCCGCCGTGCAGAACCGCGTTGAGGGCTGCGAAACCGAATTCAAAAAGCACCCGGACATTAAGATCCTATCCTCTAATCAGAATGCTAAGGGCAGCCGTGAAGGCGGCCTGGAAGTAATGACCTCGCTGCTGGCGGCGAATCCGAAGATCGACGGCGTGTTTGCGATCAACGATCCGACGGCGATCGGGGCCGATCTGGCGGCAAAACAGGCCCAGCGTAATGAGTTCTTTATTGTCGGCGTGGACGGCAGCCCGGACGGTGAGGAGGCCCTGAAGCGCGGCGGCAGCTCGCTGTTTGTGGCGACGCCGGCGCAGGATCCGCAGGTAATGGCGGCGAAAGCGGTTGAGATTGGCTACGACATTTTGCAGGGTAAACCCGCGCCGAAAGGCCCGGTGCTGATCCCGGTGACGATGATCGATAAGAACAATATTGGCAGCTACAAAGGTTGGACGGTGAAGTAATTTTCCCCTCACCCAGTCGAGTCAAAACGCCGTCAGTCCCCTCTCCCTTCCAGGGAGAGGGCCAGGGTGAGGGTCCACGTCAAAGGGAGGCCAGATGAAACGCTCCGAGGTTAATCAGTACCTGAATGAAACCCGCCAGTTCTTTGCCCGCCACGACATCCAGCTGCCGCCGTTCGCCGGGTTCTCGCCGCAAACATGGCAGCAGCTTAATTCCCACAGCTGGCAGGAAGTGTTTGATCTGAAGCTCGGATGGGATATTACCGACTTCGGCGGCAGCGATTTTCTTATCATGGGCCTCACGCTGTTTACCCTGCGCAACGGCTCACCTGAAGGTGCGCCCTACGCCAAAACTTACGCCGAAAAAGTCATGCACGTGCGTGAAAACCAGATGACGCCGATGCATTTTCACTGGAGCAAACAGGAAGACATCATCAACCGCGGCGGCGGTAATTTGATTGTCGAACTGTGGCATTCAGATCCGTTTGAACAGCCCGATGAATCGGACATTACGGTGGTGATTGACGGCTGCCGCCAGACGCACGCCGCCGGCAGCCAGCTGCGCCTTTCTCCGGGGGAAAGTATCAGCCTGGTGCCGGAGATGTACCACAGCTTCTGGGGCGAGCCCGGCTACGGCGACGTGCTGGTCGGTGAGGTTTCGATGGTGAACGATGACGATCACGACAACCGTTTTTTAAAGCCTCTCGAGCGCTTCAGCACCCTTACCGAAGACGCCGGGGCGGAGCTGCTTTTGTGTCATGAGTACCGCCGGTTTATCTAAACCGCATTATTTTCGCCGTGGGTGACATCCGCGGCAAAGACGTAGCCCACGCCGCGGATGGTGCGGATAAGCGTGGGCTGGTGTGGGTTCACCTCGATTTTGCGCCGCAGCCGCATAATCAGCACGTCGATAGTCCGGTCAAACACTTCGAGGCTTTCGCTGTGGGTTAGCTCAAGCAGTTTTTCCCGCGACAGCACCTTTCTGGCGTGCTGCACCAGGGAAAGCAGCAGACCATATTCCCCCTGGGTGAGATCAACCTGCTGCTGCCGGGCGTTCATCAGCTGGCAGCGGTCGGTGTCCAGCCGCCAGCCGTTAAACTGCAGCGCGCTGGTTTTCGTCGGGCTGGTTTCTACGGCCAGCGCCCCGCTGCGCCTCAGCACCGCTTTCACCCTCGCGACGACCACGCGGCCGTTAAACGGTTTGGCGATGTAGTCATCGGCGCCCATTTCCAGCCCCACCACCACGTCAGACTCGCTGCCCATGCCGGTCAGCATCACCACCGGCAGCGCCGGACGTAGCTTTTGCACCTGCTGAAGCACCAGCAGGCCGTTGGTATCCGGCAGCATCATATCCAGCAGGATAAGCGCGATGGAGGGCTCTGCCGCCACAATCTGCAGCGCTTCATTGCCGCTATGGCACACCAGCACGTCGAAGACGTGTTCGCTGAGCACATCGCGCAGCACGTCGCAAATGGCCTTGTCGTCATCCACCACCAGGATTGCAGGTTTCATTATTGTCTCCGGAGGGGAGGAGGTTCTTTTTAGTGTGAGCGATTGTTGATTGCGCGCCGCAGAAAGAACACAGATCCGTGCGGAATTTTCTATCACTGTCACAAATGCCCGTCAGTTCGACACGTCATTTATGACGAAATCCCCGGCCTTTCGTCAGCCCGTGCGAAAGATGCCCGCCAAACCCGCGCCAATACCCACTCACTCTATGTGGCATAGATAATGCATTGAGTGGCGCAGCAAGGCGGTTTGCATTTATCGCCGCACTTAAATGACAGCATTGACTGGAGCAACATGATGAAAAAAGTCGTCACGGTTTGCCCCTATTGCGCCTCGGGTTGCAAGATAAACCTGGTGGTGGATAACGGCAAAATCGTCAAGGCGGAAGGCGCACAGGGTAAAACCAACCAGGGCGACCTGTGCCTGAAGGGTTATTACGGGTGGGACTTTATCACCGACACCAAAATCCTTACTCCGCGTTTGAAATCCCCGATGATTCGCCGCGAGCGCGGCGGCAAGCTGGAAGCGGTTTCCTGGGATGAAGCGCTGGACTATGTCAGCTCTCGTCTGAGCGAGATCAAAGCCAAGTATGGCCCTGACGCCATTCAAACCACCGGCTCCTCACGCGGGACCGGCAACGAAACCAACTATGTAATGCAAAAATTTGCGCGCGCCGTTATTGGAACCAATAACGTCGATTGCTGCGCACGTGTCTGACACGGCCCATCGGTTGCAGGTCTGCACCAGTCGGTCGGTAATGGCGCGATGAGTAACTCTATCGTCGAGATTGAGGATACTGATTTAGTCTTTGTGTTCGGGTACAACCCGGCAGATTCACACCCTATCGTGGCTAATCGCGTGATTAAAGCGAAGCAGAAAGGGGCACAGATTATCGTCGTCGATCCGCGCAAAATTGAAACCGCGCGCATTGCCGACATGCATTTGAGGTTACGAAACGGCTCTAACATCGCGCTTCTGAACGCGATTGGCCACGTCATTATTGAAGAGAACCTTTACGACCACGCTTTCGTAGCGGCTCGTACCGAAGGCTTCGAGGAGTATCGCAAAATCGTTGAAGGCTACACGCCGGAGTCCGTCGAAGAAATCACTGGCGTCAGCGCCGGGGAAATTCGTGCAGCCGCGCGTATGTATGCCAAAGCCAAAACGGCCACCATCCTGTGGGGCATGGGCGTGACCCAGTTCTACCAGGGCGTGGAAACCGTGCGCTCGCTCACCAGCCTGGCGCTGATGACCGGCAACCTCGGCAAACCTAACGTGGGCGTGAACCCGGTTCGCGGCCAGAACAACGTGCAGGGCGCCTGCGATATGGGCGCACTGCCGGATATGTTCCCCGGTAACCAGTACGTTCGTGACGCGGAAACCCGCAGCAAATTTGCTGCTGCCTGGGGCGTTGACGCGCTGCCGGAAGCCAACGGTTACCGCATCAGCGAACTGCCTCACCGCGTAGAACATGGTGAAGTCCGTGCCGCCTATATTATGGGTGAAGATCCGCTGCAAACCGATGCCGAGCTTTCTGCGGTGCGCAAAGCGTTTGCCGGACTTGAGCTGGTGATTGTGCAGGACATCTTCATGACCAAAACCGCCGCCGAGGCAGACGTTATCTTACCGTCAACCTCCTGGGGCGAGCATGAAGGGGTCTTCACCGCCGCCGACCGTGGCTTCCAGCGCTTCTTTAAGGCGGTTGAGCCGAAGTGGGATCTCAAAACGGACTGGCAGATTATCAGCGAAATCGCCACCCGCATGGGCTACCCGATGCGCTACAGCAACACCCAGGAAATTTGGGACGAGCTGCGTCATCTGTGCCCGGACTTCTATGGTGCGACCTACGAGAAGATGGGCGAGCTGGGCTATATCCAGTGGCCTTGCCGGGACACTTCCGACGCGGACCAGGGCACCTCTTATCTTTATGAGAGCAAGTTCGAGCGCCCTAACGGCCTGGGGCAGTTCTTCACCTGCGACTGGGCACCGCCTATCGATCGCATCACCGACGAGTACCCGATGGTGCTTTCCACGGTGCGTGAAGTCGGCCACTACTCCTGCCGTTCAATGACCGGCAACTGTGCCGCCCTGGCCGCGCTGGCCGATGAGCCGGGTTATGCACAAATCCACGTCGAAGATGCCGCCCGGCTGGGCATTGAAGATGAAGCGTTGATTTGGGTGAATTCGCGTAAAGGCCGGGTTATCACCCGGGCTGCGGTCAGCGAGCGTCCGAATAAAGGCGCGGTGTACATGACCTATCAGTGGTGGATTGGTGCCTGTAATGAGCTGGTGACGGAGAACCTTAGCCCGATAACCAAAACGCCGGAGTACAAGTACTGCGCCGTGCGCGTCGAGCCGATTGCCGATCAGCAGGCCGCCGAGCAGTATGTGATTGATGAGTACAGCAAGCTGAAGGCCCGTCTGCGCGAGAGCGCGAGAGGATAATACATCCCCTCACCCTAACCCTCTCCCCATAGGGGAGAGGGGATAAAGAACATGTTTTCCTCCCTCGCCCCTTTGGGGAGAGGGCCGGGGTGAGGGGTTTTACTTAACTGCTCGCTTTACTGTCAAATTTCCCAAAAAGCTCACGCTCATAGGCCAGGGCTTTTTTATGGTCGAATTTGTGTTCCCACTTGGCGATAACCAGCACCGCCAGCGCGTTGCCAACCACGTTTAGCGCGGTACGCGCCATATCCAGAATACGGTCAACACCGGCAATAAACGCCAGTCCTTCCAGCGGAA
This sequence comes from Cedecea sp. P7760, assembly GCF_013386425.1. Lineage (NCBI taxonomy): Bacteria > Pseudomonadati > Pseudomonadota > Gammaproteobacteria > Enterobacterales > Enterobacteriaceae > Cedecea > Cedecea sp. P7760. The sequence continues at coordinate 44,823 of NZ_JACARU010000007.1, forward strand.
TACCGACGCTGCCAAGCGTTGCCAGCAGCACCACGAAGGAGACGCCCGGCACGCCGGCAATCCCTTTTGAGGTCACCATCAGCGTCAGCACCAGGATGATTTCCTGCCACAGCGACAGCTCGATGCCGTACAGCTGTGCGATGAAAATCGCCGCAATACTCTGGTACAGCGTGGAGCCATCGAGGTTAAACGAATAACCCGTCGGCACCACAAAGCTGGTGATCGACGCCGGAGCGCCATAGGCTTCCATCTTCTCGATGATGCGCGGCAGTACGCTTTCAGAGCTGGCGGTAGAGAACGCCAGGATCAGTTCATCTTTCAGAATGCGCATCAGGATAGTGATTTTCAGCCCGCACAGCCGCGCCACGGCGCCCAGCACTACAAATGCGAAGAAGGCAATCGCCACGTACACCAGCACCACCAGCTTCAGCAGCGGCCAAAGCGAGGCAAAGCCAAAGTTCGCCACGGTCACCGAGATAAGCGCAAAGACGCCAACCGGCGCATAGCGCATCACCATGTGCGTCACTTTGAACATGGTTTCAGAGATGGAGCGGAAAACGGTCACCAGCGGTTCACGATGCGTGGCAGGCAGCGACGACAGCCCAAGGCCAAACAGCACCGAGAAGAAGATGATCGGCAGCATCTCGCCCTTCGCCATCGACGCGACGATGTTGGTGGGCACGAGGGACAGAATGGTGCCCATCAGGCCGTGAGAATGGCTTTGAACATCCTGGGCAGTATGCTGGTATTTCGAAATATCCACGGTAGCAAGCTGCGACATATCTATGCCGTGGCCCGGCTGGAACACATTCGCGAGCGTAATGCCCAGAATGATGGCAACCGTCGTGATCACTTCGAAATAAATGATGGTTTTTGCCCCGATGCGGCCGAGCTGTTTGGCGTCGCCAACGCCGGCGATCCCAACCACCAGGGTGGAAATCACAATCGGCACGACGATCATTTTGATCAGGTGGATAAAGATATCTCCCGCCGGTGAGAGCAGGTTAGCGACCAGCCACTCACGGCTATCACTTTGATAATGAAGAAAACTTCCCAGGATAATGCCCAGCACCAGCGCCAGCAAAATTTGCCAGGCCAGGCTGATTTTAAAGTTTTTCATAACGACTACAGTTCCTCAAAAAAACGCCATTCCCATGCTGTTGACTCAGGAGAAGGTCACAAACTGAAAGGGGGTATGACAAACGTCAGGTGTTAAGCGGGGTTTTTTAAAGCGCCGTATGAGTACCATCCCGATAGCCTGCTGCGCAACTCTTCATTTTCAAGGTTATGCACTGACTTAACGCTGATAAGCAGGATTTTCATTACATCCGTGGATATAACTTATTGTTATGGAAAAATTTTCATTATTTGTTTTTAGAATTAAGTCACTCCGCTAATTATTTCTTATGATTCATCTGTTTGAACATTTTTTGCGCGATTATTTTAATGCGTGATCTGCCGCCCAAAAAGTAAACAAAGCTGCCTATACCCCTACAATTAACGTTTGTGTGACATATTATTAACATCCTAAAGGAGAAAAAAAGCCATGAGCCAAATACACAAACACGCTATTCCCGCAAACATTGCGGACCGTTGCCTGATAAACCCGGAGCAGTACCAGGCCCTGTATCAGCAGTCGATACAGGATCCCGATGCGTTTTGGGGCGAGCAGGGAAAAATCCTCGACTGGATAAAACCCTACAAAAAGGTGAAAAACACCTCTTTCGCGCCGGGAAACATCTCTATTAAGTGGTATGAGGACGGCACGCTGAATTTAGCCGCAAACTGCCTCGACCGACACCTGAAAGAACGAGGCGATCAAACCGCCATTATCTGGGAAGGCGATGACGCAACCCAGAGCAAACACATCACCTACCGCGAGCTGCACCGCGATGTCTGCCGTTTTGCCAATACGCTGGTCGAGCTGGGGATTAAAAAAGGGGATGTTGTCGCCATTTATATGCCGATGGTGCCTGAGGCCGCCGTCGCGATGCTCGCCTGCGCACGCATTGGGGCCGTGCATTCCGTCATCTTTGGCGGTTTCTCGCCGGAAGCCGTGGCCGGGCGCATCATCGATTCCAGCTCCCGGCTGGTGATCACCGCCGACGAAGGCGTACGCGCCGGGCGTTCCATCCCGCTGAAAAAGAACGTGGATGACGCGCTTAAAAATCCAAATGTGAAAACCGTCGAGCACGTTATCGTGCTGAAACGCACCGGCGGCAAAATCGACTGGCACCAGAACCGTGACCTGTGGTGGAGCGAGCTGGTGGAGAAAGCCAGCGACCAGCATCAGCCGGTCGAAATGAGCGCCGAAGATCCGCTGTTCATCCTCTATACCTCCGGCTCTACCGGCAAGCCTAAAGGCGTGCTGCACACCACCGGTGGCTATCTCGTTTACGCCGCCAGCACCTTTAAATACGTCTTCGATTACCATCCGGGTGACGTCTACTGGTGTACGGCGGACGTGGGCTGGGTCACCGGGCACAGCTACCTGCTTTATGGCCCGCTGGCCTGCGGCGCGATCACGCTGATGTTTGAGGGCGTGCCTAACTGGCCGAAGCCAAACCGCATGGCGCAGGTGGTCGACAAACATAAGGTGAATATTCTCTACACCGCGCCAACCGCCATCCGCGCGCTGATGGCCGAAGGGGATAAGGCCACCGAAGGCACAGACCGCTCTTCGCTGCGCATTCTTGGCTCCGTGGGCGAGCCTATCAACCCGGAAGCCTGGGAGTGGTACTGGAAGCACATCGGCAATGAGAAATGCCCGGTGATGGACACCTGGTGGCAGACGGAAACCGGCGGCTTTATGATCACCCCGCTGCCTGGCGCAACCGAGCTGAAAGCCGGTTCCGCTACCCAGCCGTTCTTTGGCGTTCAGCCCGCGCTGGTCGATAATGAAGGCAACCCGCAGCCGGGCGCCACCGAAGGCAATCTGACCATTACCGATTCCTGGCCGGGCCAGGCGCGCACGCTGTTTGGCGACCATGAGCGCTTCGAGCAGACCTACTTCTCCACCTTCAAAAATATGTATTTCAGCGGTGACGGCGCGCGCCGGGACGAAGACGGCTATTACTGGATAACCGGCCGCGTGGACGACGTGCTGAACGTGTCCGGCCACCGCCTTGGTACCGCAGAGATCGAGTCGGCGCTGGTGTCCCATCCGAAGATTGCCGAGGCCGCCGTGGTGGGCATTCCACACAACATTAAAGGCCAGGCGATTTACGCCTACGTGACGCTGAACCACGGCGAAGAGCCGACGCCGGAGCTGTACGCCGAGGTGCGCAACTGGGTACGTAAAGAGATTGGCCCGCTTGCCACGCCGGATGTACTGCACTGGACCGACTCGCTGCCGAAAACCCGCTCCGGCAAGATCATGCGTCGCATCCTGCGCAAGATTGCCTCCGGTGACACCAGCAATCTGGGCGATACCTCCACCCTCGCCGATCCTGGCGTGGTAGAAAAACTGCTGGAAGAAAAACAGGCGTTAACCATACCTTCGTAACCTTGTTCTCCCCCTCTCCCTTCCGGGAGAGGGAATAACTACAAATACCTACCCTACAAAAACCTCTGGAGATTCTGTGATGAATGACACCATTTATCAGCGGATAGAAAGCAGTGCGCATTTCAGGGAGTTGGTTTCCAAAAGGCAACGGTTTGCCGCCATTCTGTCACTGATTATGTTAGTGATTTACGTTGGTTTTATTTTGCTGATTGCCTTCGCGCCCGCGTGGCTTGGCACCCCGCTTCATGACGGTACCAGCGTCACGCGAGGCATCCCTATCGGCATCGGCGTTATCGTTATTTCCTTCCTGCTCACCGGGATTTATGTCTGGCGTGCTAACGGCGAATTTGACCGCCTGAACAACGAAGTGCTGCGTGAAGTGGGGGTTAAATGAAACGTTTTCTTGCGGTTTTTGCCGCTCTGCTGCCGGCCGGAGCCTTCGCCGCCGATGCGATAACCGGCGACGTGCAGCGCCAGCCAACCAACTGGCAGGCGATCATCATGTTCCTGATTTTCGTCGCTCTGACGCTGTATATCACTTACTGGGCGTCCAAACGCGTTCGCTCCCGCAACGACTATTACACCGCAGGCGGCAATATCACCGGCTTCCAGAATGGCCTGGCCATTGCCGGTGATTTTATGTCGGCCGCCTCGTTCCTCGGGATTTCCGCGCTGGTGTATACCTCGGGTTATGACGGCCTGATTTATTCGCTGGGCTTCCTGGTCGGCTGGCCGATTATCCTGTTCCTGATAGCCGAACGCCTGCGTAACCTGGGCCGTTATACTTTCGCCGACGTGGCGTCTTATCGCCTCAAGCAGGGCCCAATCCGCACGCTGTCCGCCTGCGGCTCGCTGGTGGTGGTTGCCCTTTACCTGATTGCCCAGATGGTCGGCGCCGGGAAGCTTATCGAGCTGCTGTTTGGCCTGAATTACCACATCGCCGTGGTGCTGGTGGGCGTGCTGATGGTGATGTACGTACTGTTCGGCGGCATGCTGGCCACCACCTGGGTACAGATTATCAAGGCCGTGCTGCTGCTGTTCGGCGCAAGCTTCATGGCGTTTATGGTGATGAAGCACGTCGGCTTCAGCTTCAACAACCTGTTCAATGAGGCGATGGCGGTTCACCCTAAAGGCGCGGCCATCATGAGCCCTGGCGGGCTGGTGAAAGACCCCATTTCTGCGCTGTCTCTGGGCCTCGGCCTGATGTTTGGCACCGCTGGTTTACCGCATATTCTGATGCGCTTCTTTACCGTGAGCGACGCCCGCGAAGCGCGTAAGAGCGTGTTTTACGCCACCGGTTTCATGGGTTACTTCTACATCCTGACCTTTATCATCGGCTTTGGCGCCATTATGTTAGTAGGTGCTAACCCAGCATTTAAAGACGCGGCGGGCGCGCTGATTGGCGGCAACAACATGGCGGCGGTTCACCTGGCAGATGCCGTGGGCGGGAACCTGTTCCTCGGCTTTATCTCTGCGGTTGCCTTCGCCACCATCCTCGCGGTTGTGGCCGGGTTAACGCTGGCGGGCGCTTCGGCGGTATCTCACGACCTTTACGCCAACGTCTTCCGCAAAGGCGCTTCCGAACGTGATGAGTTAAAAGTATCGAAAATCACCGTTCTGGTGCTGGGCGTGGTGGCTATCCTGTTGGGCATTCTGTTTGAAAAACAGAACATTGCTTTTATGGTGGGGCTGGCATTCTCCATTGCCGCAAGCTGTAACTTCCCGATTATCCTGCTGTCGATGTACTGGTCGAAGCTGACCACGCGCGGCGCAATGATCGGCGGCTGGCTTGGCCTGCTGACCGCTGTCGTGCTGATGATTCTTGGCCCAACAATCTGGGTGCAAATTCTCGGCCACGAAAAAGCGGTCTTCCCGTACGAATACCCGGCACTGTTCTCGATCCTGGTTGCGTTTGTCGGCATCTGGCTGTTCTCGATTACCGATAACACGCCAGAGGGTAAGCTGGAGCGTGAGAAGTTCCGCGCGCAGTTTATTCGTTCTCAAACCGGCATCGGTATCGATCAGGGGCGGGCTCACTAGTTAGTAAGCGCTTACCGGGGCTATGTCTGCCCCGGTAGGTTAAAACATCAGCCAGCTGACCAGCGGCGCGACCAGAACCGTCACCACGCCGGACAGCATCATCACCAGGCTGGCAATCACCCCTTCCTGCGGCCCCAGTTCGTAAGAGCGTGCGGTGCCCGCGCCGTGAGAAGCCGCACCGAATCCGGCACCTTTGGCTATCCCTTCCCTGATCGACAGGCGCAGAAACAGCATGTCGCCTACCGCCATGCCAAACACGCCGGTGATCACCACAAACAGTGCCACCAGTTCAGGCTCACCGCCGATAGGCTTAGCTGCCGCCAGGGCAAAAGGCGTGGTAATCGAGCGCACCGCGAGGCTGCGTTGAATGCCGTCAGGCAGGGTAAATAAGCGGGCCAGCCAAATCGAGCTGGTTACCGCCACAATCATCGCCGTCAGCACGCCTGCGGAAAGCGACATCCAGTGGCGTTTAATTATCCTGAGATTGTCATAAACCGGCACCGCAAAAGCGATGGTGGCAGGCCCGAGCAGCCACAGCAGCCAGTGCGCCTCGCCCATGTAGTTACTGTAAGAGATGTGCCCGAAAACAAGCATTCCCACCAGCAGCACCGGCGTAAAAACCAGCGGCATCAGCGGCAATTTACGAAAGCGGCGATACAGGCGTTTGTTGGCGAAGTAGAAGACCAGAGTAACCACGAGGCACAGCACGCTGAGCTGAAAATTAGTCATTGCGGGACTGCCTGCGGGCTTCGCGAGCCAGCTCAAAGCGGTAAACTTTTTCCACCACAAAAGCCGTACTGGCCAGCACCAGCATGGTGCTGACCGCGATCACCGCAAAAATGCGCCAGCCTTCCACCATCAGCAACTGCGAGTAGTTCACCACGGCCACCACCGCCGGGACAAAGAACAGCAGCATCTCGGCCAGCAGCCATTTTGACCCTTCCCTGACCCACTTCAGCGGCACGATGCGGCAGACAATCAGCGCCAGGAGCAGCAGCATTCCCACCAGATTCGCTGGCAGCGGCAGGTGCCCCCACGTGACCAGCTGCTCGGCAAAAACAAAAAGCCCGGCGTACAGGGCCACCTGCACAGGGACGCGCAGGCTATGAATTACAGCAGGCGTAAAACGACCTAACGCCAAAGCCATGATGTGTGCTCCAGAAAAAATACCAGCCCCAATTATAGAGAGCGGTTCATCGCTACTGAAATGAATTAAAATCATTGCAGGTATAGTTAATGGGAATAGTTATGGACATCAGAACGCTGCGTTATTTCGTTGAGGTTGTACGCCAGCAGAGCTTCACTCGTGCGGCGGAGAAGATGTTCGTCACGCAGCCCACCATCAGTAAAATGCTGCGTAACCTTGAGGATGAGCTGAACTGCACGCTGCTGATCCGCGACGGCCGCCGCCTGCTGCTGACCGACACCGGCCAGGTGGTGTTCCAGCGCGGGCTGGCAATTCTGGCCGAGTTTCGCCAGCTTGAGGCCGAGCTAAGCGACATCAAACAGCTCACCAACGGCGTGCTGCGTCTTGGCATTCCACCGATGGTCGGCACCCTGATGACCGGCCCGATAGGCGTGTATCAGCACCGCTATCCCGGCGTGGAGTTTAAGATTTCCGAGTTCGGCGGCCTGACGGTGCAGCAGGCGGTGCTCAACGGCGACCTCGATCTCGCGGTGACGGCGATGCCGATAGAAGACGAAGACGCACTGACGGTAATGCCGCTGTTCCGCCATCCGCTCTGCGTGCTGGTGCCCCGCTCCGGCCCGTGGATTGGCCGCACAAGCGTTGACCCGGCCGAGCTGGCCGAACACCCGCTGCTTATCTACAACGAAGATTTCTCCCTTAGCCGCCAGCTTATGCAGCTGTTTGCCGACAACGGCTTCACCCCGCGTATTGCGGTGCGCAGCGGGCAGTGGGATTTTCTGGCGGCGATGGTTCAGGGCGGCGTGGGGATTGCCGTGCTGCCGGAGCCAATTTGCCGCAAGCTCGACCACGCCACGCTGATGTGGCTGCCGCTAAACAGTAATCTAAGCTGGCAGTTAGGAATGATTTGGCGTGAAGGGGTTTATATTTCGCAGAGCGCGCAGGCGTGGATTGATTGCTGCAAGGAGTTCTGGCCGGAGATTGAAACCGGCCAGAACTAACGCGGTTACTCTTTCTCGATCAGCAGCGCTTCCAGCAGGTCGAGATCGTGCAGGAGTTTCTGCAGGGTCTCGTTGCTGATTTGCTGCGTGGCGCGAAGATGGTAAAGCTCGGCGCGCTCCGAACGCAGCGCCGTCAGGCGGAAGCGGCGCTCAAGGTTTTCTTCAAGCTCGCTGCTTTCGACGTCGTTGCGCCCGTCTGCGCGGCGGCGTAGGTTGCCGATAACCCGCGAACTCACCTCTTTCAGCAGCTGGTCGTCGATGTTCTCTTTGCTGTCGACGGCCAGCCGTTCCTCCATTTTCTGGATAGCGACAATCGCCACTTCGGCGGTCGCGGAACGGGCCAGACGCTCTTCTTTACGCGCTAAAGACTTATCCCCTACCTCAACGTTTCGCAGCAGAATCGGCAGCATGATAACCCCGGCAAACAGCGAGAACAGGATCACGCCTGCGGAGAGGAAAATCAGTTCATAGCGCGCCGGGAATGGCGTGCCGTCGTTCAGGAACAGCGGGATAGACAGCACACCGGCCAGGGTAATCGCCCCACGCACGCCGGCGAAAGAGGCGATACCCAGCTCGCGGGTAGTGAAGGAGCCGAACTCCAGCGGGCGTTTTTTCATAAAGCGCAGGCTGATGCGCTTCATCGACCACAGCCACAGGAATCGCACCGCAATCAGCGCGAAATAAATCATCCCGACGTCGAGGAATAGCATCCACAGTTCAACGTTCGGATCGGCATTGGCCGCCGCGACGGACGTCTCGAGAATACCCGGCAACTGCAGGCCTAACAGCAGGAAGACCATGCCGTTAAATACAAACTCCAGCATCGCCCAGACGCTGTTCGCACGCAGGCGCATAGTCAGCGGCGCGCTGCGCAGAACGCCGGAGCGGGTGATGGTCATCCCTGCGGCCACTGCGGCCAGGATGCCGGAAACCCCGATATGCTCGGCAATCAGATAAGAAGCGAACGGCAGCAGCAGCAGCAGCAGAATCTGAGTTGCCGGTTCATCGCCGCTCCAGCGGCTCATCAAGCGCAGCGATTTCCCGTACAGCCAGCTGACCGCGATACCCGCCAGCAGGCCACCCACGGCAACCTTGAAGAATTCGAGCGATGCCCCGCCAACGCTAAAGGCCATCGCCCCAATGGCGACCGCCACTGCAAGCTTCAGGGACACCAGGCCGGAGGCGTCGTTCATCAGCGCTTCGCCCTGCAAAATGCCCATGATTTTCTTAGGAATACGCCCTTCGCCCACGATGCCGGAAAGCGCCACGGCGTCCGTCGGTGACAGCACGGCGGCCAGCGCAAAAGCAGGCACCAGCGGAATACCCGGTACCAGGAAGTAAATCAGGAACCCGATGCCGACCACGGTGACCAGCACCAGCACCAGCGCCAGGCCAATAATTTCCCGGCCATGGTGCAGAAACTCATGGGTTGGCGTCTTCCAGCCGTCGGCAAACAGCAGCGGCGGAATGAACAGGACCAGGAACAGTTCAGGGTCAAATTCGACGTGCAGGCCAAAGTGCGGCCAGGCAAGCAGGGCCCCAATGGCGATTTGCATTAACGGCAGCGGGATCTGAAACGGCAACATACGTGTTACCACCCCAGAGAGGGAGACCACGAGGGTCATAATCAAGATTGTGAAGAAAATTTCCATGTTTTCCCTGAACGTGATGTGTGATTTGAAGCGTCACCTTTGGAGGTTGTTTTAATAATAAAACAACTTTTTTCATCACATTGGAACCGGAAATACCCGAAGTGGGCAAAAGCGGCGGGTTACAGAGCGCAACCCGCACGAATTGAAAATCAGATAGCCCAGCCGCCGGCGTAGAACGCCACCAGCGCAACGGCGATAACCACGGTACCGACGTTCAGCTTGCGCCATTCACCGGATACCACTCGGCCGATAACCAAAGAAGCAAAGCCGATCATGATGCCGGTCACGATGTTACAGGTCAGCACGATGAATACCGCAGTAATCAGCCCGGCCATCGCATCCACGAAGTCCGCAAAGTCGATTTTGGCAACGTTGCTCAGCATCAGCAGGCCAACATACATCAGCGCAGGCGCCGTGGCGTAGGCAGGTACCAGATAGGAAAGCGGAGACAGGAACAGGATCAGCAGGAACAGCACGCCAACGACTATCGCGGTCAGGCCGGTTTTACCGCCTGCTGCCGTACCCGCTGCAGACTCGATATAAACCGCTGCCGGGGCTGCGCCCACCAGGCCAGAGAACACGCTGCTCAGGGAGTCGGTGGTCAGCGCTTTGCCGCCGTCGATGATTTGGCCATCTTTGTCCAGCAGGTTTGCCTGACCGGCAACTGCACGGATAGTCCCGGTGGCGTCAAACACCGCGGTCATCACCAGCGCCAGCACGCTTGGCAGCACAATCGGGTTCAGCGCGCCCATGATGTCCAGGCTGCCAATCAGCGAGTTGCCTTTGTCATCGCTCAGCGACGGCATGGCGAAGATACCGGAGAAGTGAACGTTCGGGTCAAAAATCAGGCCAACGATGGACACGCCGATAATCGTCAGCAGAATGCCGCCCGGCACCTTCAGTTTTTCCAGACCGATGATCACTGCCAGGCCAATCAGCGACATGATAACCGGGAAGCTGGCGAAATGGCCCAGCGCAACCGGCAGCCCGTCCAGCGGGTTTTTAATCACCAGGCCGACGCCGTTTGCGGCAATCAGCAGCAGGAACAGGCCGATACCAATCCCGGTGCCGTGCGCCACGCCCATCGGCAAATTGCGCAGAATCCAGCTACGAATGCCGGTGGCAGAGATAAGGGTAAACAGGACGCCCATCAGGAACACCGCGCCAAGCGCGACCGGCACGCTGATGTGCTGGCCGAGTACCAGGCTAAAGGCGGTGAAGGCGGTCAGCGAGATGGCGCAGCCGATAGCCAGAGGCAGGTTGGCCCACAGGCCCATAACGATGGAGCCCACGCCCGCCACCAGGCAGGTCGCCACGAAGACCGCCGTTGGTGGGAAACCCGCTTTACCGAGCATGCCCGGCACAACGATGACGGAGTAGACCATGGCCAGGAAGGTCGTCAGACCGGCGACAACTTCCTGACGCACGTTACTGCCACGTGCAGAAATTTTGAACCAGGCGTCGAGCGAACCGCCGGCACGCGGAGAAGGTGTAGACATAGTGAAAAATCCCCTGAGATTTTTAGAATGACGTTTGCCCGGGTGGTGGACAACCCGCTGCCAGTTAAACGTTGTCTCCCTGCGCTACGATTGTGACAAAGGGGTGTCACAAAAAAGCAATCGTTTAACTCCACACGGACAAATCGGTGTCACAGAATGAAAGCAAACGATTATCCAGCCTTCCTGACGGGATTTTCAACTTAACTTTTGCCCTTTTCGCGGAAAATGTGCTCAGCTGATGAATTAATCGCCTCATGGTGCGCAAACGTTATCGTTAATGCGCAATTTCGCAACAAAATCGTAAATTATCGGGCTGGCTTTCTCTCCTTTTATCCCCGCGGCGATCACGTGCCGGGGATCTCAAAAGGGCCACCCTGATTCAGCGCTCGCTGCCAGGCAGGACGTGTTTGCACATTTTTCATCCATGCCTGAGTGTGCGGCATATCGTTCACCTCACCTCGTGCCAGGAGCGCGGCCACGGGGAAGCTCATCTGAATATCTGCCGCACTAAACTGCGGCCCGGCAAACCAGCGGTTCTGCTTCAGGTAATCTTCAATGAAGCGGGCATGGGTGGCGATTTGCTTGTTGAGCCAGGCTTTCTGCACGCCCTGCCCCAACGCTTTGCCCACCGGGCGTAACGGCCAGGGAACCGGCGCTTTGCCGAGGCTGCCAAACACCAGCTTCATTAATAGCAGCGGCATCAACGATCCTTCCGCGTAATGCAGCCAAAAGCGGTACTGGATCTTGTCGTCAATCTCCTGCGGCTTCAGGCGGCTTTCGCTATCGTAGGCCTCCTGCAGGTATTCAAGAATCGCGCCTGACTCGGCGAGGATATGGCCGTTATCTTCCACCACCGGCGATTTACCCAGCGGATGAATCTTTTTCAACGCTTCCGGAGCGAGCATGGTGGGCTCCCGCTGGTAACGCACGATCTGGTAGGGCTGCGCCAGCTCTTCCAGCATCCAAAGTACGCGCTGGGAGCGAGAGTTATTGAGGTGATGAACCGTTAGCATGGGGTAACCCTATGTTTAGCCAAATGGAATAACTATAGGAAAGTCGGCCGCGAATCACATGTCAAAAAAATGAACAAAAAAAGACCAATTGACCTTGCAAAGTGAAGGGGCGGACCTACACTTAAATTGTCGGTGCAGACCGGAACCTCCAAAGTCAGTGAAGTATGTACGTATGTATGTGTAAGCGTTATCGAGGGGTGCCGACGTCGGGGGAAACCCTCCTGTCAGAACGGGATAGAGCGAAAGACAAAGACCGGAAAACAACTAAAGCGCCCTTGTGGCGCTTTAGTTTTTGTCTGGAAGCTAATGCTAATCCTCCAGCAACCGTGCGCCAGTCCCCTGCTCGCCCAGCTTGTCTCCGGGGTTACGCAGCGGGCAATCCGCCCCGGATAAACAGCCACAGCCAATGCAGCCGTTCAGCTCGTCACGCAGCGCGGTCAGCGTATCAATGCGGTGATTTAATTCCTCGCGCCATTGCGACGAAAGCTTCTTCCAGTCGTTTTTGTTGATTGAGTGCCCGTCGGGCAGCACGCCAAAGGCGTCGCCAACGGTACTGAGCGGAATGCCGATGCGCTGGGCGATTTTGATTATCGCCACCGTACGCAGCACATCACGCTGATAACGTCGCTGATTACCTGAGTTTCGTGTGCTTTTAATCAGGCCTTTGCTTTCATAAAAGTGGAGCGCGGAGACGGCCACGCCGCTGCGCTTCGCCACTTCACCGGGCGTTAACAGCGTTTTTATTCGGGGCAATTTCTTTTCCATAATGCTCTTTACCTCAAGTTAACTTGAGGAATTATACTCCGGCTCAACGAAACAAGCTAACCCGGAAATGAGGACGACTCATGGCTCACCAGGACATCATTTATACGTTGACTGAATGGATTGATGAACATATTGACCAGCCGCTGAACATCGACGTGGTGGCAAAAAAATCTGGTTATTCAAAATGGTACTTACAGCGCATGTTCCGTACCGTGATGCACCAAACGCTGGGCGACTATATCCGCCAGCGCCGTCTGTTGATGGCCGCCACGGCGCTGCGCACCACCCAGCGCCCTATTTTTGATATTGCGATGGACTACGGCTACGTCTCACAGCAGACCTTCTCCCGCGTCTTCCGCCGTGAGTTTGACCGCACGCCAACGGATTACCGCCATCAGGCTTGAATACCCGGTGCCGAAGCAAGGTTGATACCGCCTGGCGTATACAGCCAGGCGATAAATTCCTGCGGCGGCAGCGCTTTCGCGAAATACCAGCCCTGACAGTACTCCACGCCGTGATCGACCAGCCAGGCCACCTGTGCTTCGGTTTCGACCCCTTCGGCAATCGTCGTCAGGTTCAGGCTGTGGGCAATTTCAATTATGTGCTCCACCAGCAAATGGCTGGCTCGTTCGCTGGCGAGGGAATCAATAAAGCTTTTGTCGATTTTTAGAATATCGACGTTAAGGTACTGCAGGTTATGCAGATTCGAATAACCCGTGCCGAAGTCATCGATTGCAACCTTAAAGCCTGCGTTGCGGAATTCCTGAATAACCGGTCTGGTTTTTTCAACATCTATAAACCCTCGTTCGGTGACCTCGATTTTTATCTGCCCTGGCCGAATGTTATAGGTTTTAATTCGTTCGGAAAGTACGGTTATTAAGCGCGAGGAGTGGAAGTCGGATGCCGAAAGATTAATCGAAATATAAAGTCCCGGATGGTCGGCAAGAAATTCGCCAAAATCTTTAAATACGGCATCAACAACATAGTCAGATATTTTGTGAATCAGACCTTCAGATTCTGCCAGCGGAATAAACGTCCCAGGGCTGATGGTTTGCCCGTTAAAATTTACCCATCGCAGCAGCGCTTCTGCCCCCACGCAATAGCCGTTTTGAATATCAATAATGGGCTGATAGTGAAGTTTTAGCTGCTTTCTGGCCAGCGCCCTTAATAGCATGCGGCGCGGTGAATTTAACTGCTGACGGGTACGGGACCACATCATTAAAATCAGCAGGCTGCAAATAACGCCGAGCGGAAGCGTAAGAGTAAGCTGGTGATACCACTGGCGATTAAACAGCGTTTCGGAGGTTGAGACAATCACCGCAATCGGCCTTTTAGCCGACTGGTCGATGGTGTAAAAGCGGTCATCCTGAGTAAACGCTTTCTCTTTGCGCAGAATAAAACGATGCAGCAGATCGCTGTCAGCGCCGGGGCTCAAAGAGAAAAAGCTGCGGGTCACCGTGTCGTATACGCCGTAAATCAGTGAGTCATCTTCGGATAACACTTCTGACCAGCTCAGCGGGTTAATCACCGCCATATAATTCCCGCGTTGCATATAGGTCATTTTATGCCCGGCATAAAACGGCGTATCCAGATAATAATAGATTGCGACGTCCGGTTTGCGGGTATAAGAAGGCAGCGGAGCAGGCAGCGATTTTAAAGGCTTGTAGCTGGTAGAGCACAGCATCTTATCGCCCCGGATGTAAATTAAATCCGCGACGAATAGTTTACCACGCACGATATCCAGCATATTTGCCATATGCTTAGGGCTGCATATTTCCCCTGAAAAACGTTCTGCTTCGCTGCGGGCCTCATTAACATGGCTGATGACAATTTCCGTTTTTTCCATCACCAGTTTGCCGAAAGAGTGCAGATGCTGCTGGGTGTCGCTGGTTGCGCGCACGTGGGCAAAATAGATCGCCAGCATTATCGGCAGGCAAACCATCAGGACAAAACCTGAGGTACGCAATACCTTAAGATAAACTCGTCTCACCATGATGCTCACATGACCCTGCTTTTATGCGCCTGTTTATGCCTTAAAGGAACAACCTGATGACCGCCGATTACGTTGCATCATAAAGCAGGCTTTAGCAATAGCCTTCAGCCGTTAACTCCATGGAAATTAATTTGCGCAACAATGAGATAAGATTAACCGGGATGCCGTTTAGCTTAAGATTTCACCCACCGCACTAATATGAGTTTTTCTGGGGTTAAAGCAGCAGGGAATGATTATTTAAACGAAATTGTGGTAAACGTCAGATAAACAAAATGTTCACACCTCCTGCCAGCCATTTCGCCTAAAAAACACCGCTCGCCGCCCCAGCAAAGCGGGCAAAAAACCACCACAAAGCTGGCGATTTAACGCGCAAAAGTGATAGACTTCACATTATAAGTGCAACAAAAAACTAAATTGCAGCTTTTGAGGAATAAGGTTCATGGCAACAATCACCACCGGCGTTATTTTGATGCGCTGGCCGCTGCTCAGCGCGGTTTTGATGTTTTTGGCAAGCAGTTTAAATATTCAGTTCCGCCGGTCAGACTCCCGCGCATTGGCCTTTATTTGCAGTGGGTTAGGTGTTGCCGCGTCGTGCTGGTTCGCCATGGGGCTGCTTGGCCTGACGCTCGGGGACTTCCCTGTCATCTGGGATTCGTTTAAAACGGGGCTGGTCGACATTATTGCCAGAATGCCACCCGAATGGCCGACCATGATGCCTTAACGGGCAGAAGCATAAAAATAACCGCCCTTTATCGGCGGTTTTTTGTTTTCAGGCTTCAGGCGCCAAAACCGTATTGCATCAGCAGCTTCCGCGCGGTGCTCGAGGTCAGATAAGCCTGCAACGGCTCCGCTCGTGCATCGCACAACGCCAGCCCGTAATCGGCCTGAATATTGTAGTCAGACGGGATCTCAAATACCCGCAGCTCCCGGTGAGACTTCAGCGCTGCAGCGTAGCTGCGATAGCCAATCATCAGCTCGGCCTGCCCGCCAGAAATAACCCACTGCGCGGCGAGCATACCGTCAGGCACTGCCTGCGTGCCCGGCCCGCCAACCAGCCGCAGAGCCCTCGAGCGCAATGCGATGCCAAATTCAGCTTCTAATCTGGCAAAAAGCTGCCAGGTATAATCCCCGGAAGGGTCGCTCCCCGGCGTAGACGTGCCGATGCGCAACGCGGGATTGCTTAACAGCGTTAGCCAGCTGCTTTGCGCATCAACACAGTGCGCCGCCGCCGTCAGGCAGAGCGTATTTCCGGCAAACCGCTGAACCGCCAGCGCTTTACCCTGCGCCAACAGCGTCTGAGGGTGCGCCATGTTCGCCGAAGCAAACAGAGCGCAGTTTTCACCGGCTTCAATACGCGATCTCAGCATCCCCGCAGGGGCAAATTGCGTTTCCGTTAAGATACCGGTTTGCCGTTCGAACTCCGCCATTAGCGGCGGCCAGACCCGCCGCAGGCTTCCAGCCGCCAGCACCTGCAAAGGCATTACTCCACCCCTTCATAATGCGTACGGTAAAAGCGCTGATACCAGCTGTCGGCCACTTTCTTCATATCGATATCTTTGAATCTGGCCGGATAAAGCTTTTTCGCCATCCACAGTTCACCGATGGCCATCGCTTCCGGCATCGGGTAGCCCCAGGCCTTGGCGTATTCTGGCATCAGCCAGACCTGATGGTTTTTCACCGCATCGATCGGTTGCCACTCGGGCTTGTGGACGATCTCATCCACCACTTTCGGATAACGATCCTGCACGAAGATCGCCTGCGGATCCCAGGCGATCACCTGCTCCATCGACACCTGCTTGAAGCCTTTTACGGTTGATGCCGCCACGTTTAGCGCGCCCGCGTGAGCCATCATCAGGCCGGTATATTTCCCGGAGCCGTAGGTCGTCAGATCGGGGTTAGCCATGTAGGCGCGCACGCGCTGGCTCTCCGGGATATCTTTCAGGCGGTCGCTAACCAGCTTGCGCCCGGCAAAGGTGGCATCGATCAGCGCCTTCGCCTGCTTCTCTTTATTAACCACTTCGCCAATCAGCTCGATGCCCTCTTTCAGGCCAAGATTGTAGGCCTGCTCTTCATCGCCCATAGAAGGGTTTAGCTTGTCCTGCTCGCCTGCCGCATCGTGACGCAGCGAAATGGCGATAACCGGAATGCCAAGCTTGCTGATGCCGTCGATCATCTCTTTTGGCGCGTAGTTGGTCACAAACACCGCCTGAGGATGCAGCGCCACCAGCTTCTCGGTGTCCACGCTGGTTAAATCCCCCAGTTGGGCTTTGTGCTCAAGCTCCGGCGCCAGGCGAGCATAGCCGCTGCCAAGCTGCTGCTTCCAGTTGGCAAGAATGCCGACCACTTTGTCGGTCGCGTTCATTTGTACCAGCAGATTGAGCGTCTGATGCTGGAGCACCACCACGCGGTCAACTTCATCGGGGAGAGTGACCTGGCGGCCAAGCTGGTCAGTGATGGTGCGGTTCGCCAACGCGGCGAGCGGGGAAAGTACTAACAGGGCGCCTAACGTCAGGCGGCGGGTAAATAGGTTCACGGTGGGAGTCCTTATGATCGTTGTGTATAAAAATATACAGCGATGACTCCCCCGCGCCCAGCGATTTTAAGGGGTAGGAACTATTCCCGGTGCAGGCTGGCAACACCTCCACCAAACGACCAGTCTTCAGAAGAATTGTGGCGAATCACCACCATCACGTCGTTGGGATGAATGCCGGGAGCCGCCGCCAGCTTTTCAGTGAGGGTTTGGTAGAAACGCTTTTTCGTCTCAATACTCCGCGGCTTACCCGCCGTTATCTCAATCAGCAGCCAATTATCGCTACGCGGCCCCGCCATATAATGGCGATCAAACCGCAGCGCCGACTTTTCTGACTCGTGAAAAACCTGAAACAGGTCGGCTGCCGGGACCTCAAAAGCCTCGACCAGCGCCTGCTGTACGCTGGACGAAACCGCGTCCAGGTACGCCTCGTTTTTGCCTTTAAGTAAAGTGAGGTGGAGAACCGGCATTTATTTTTCCTCCTGACTATCCGCGACTATTACTGCGTCCAGCACTTTTAAAGCGCTATGGGCGGCAGGCCAACCTGCGTAGAAGGCAAGATGGGTAATCAGTTCGCTTAATTCCTCGTGGGTTACGCCATGTTTGCCCGCCAGTTCGAAATGAATGGGGAGCTGCTCCAGCCGGTACAGCGCCAGCAGCGCCGCCACGGTAATCAGGCTACGCTCGCGTTTATTGAGCAAAGGCCTTTCCCAGATATCTTTAAATAACAGTTCGTTACTCATGCTGGCGAGTTTTGGCGCCCGACTCAAAACCCGTTGAATTTCATCTGATGTTTCGCTCATAGAGCCTCCTGAGTGATGTTGACAGCCTCAGCATACTCATCGAATATCATTCCAAAAATCAGATACTTTTTGACCAACCATCCCGTTTTTCAGGACTATCCTCAATGACCCACTTAGATCTCGATGTACTGCGCACTTTTGTTACCGGCATTACGCTGGGCAGCTTTGCCCGTGCGGCCGAACGGCTGGGGCGATCGACGTCAGCCGTCAGCGCTCAGCTCAAGAAACTTGAAGAGCAGGTCGGCACGCCCGTGGTCAAAAAAGCGGGTCGGGGCCTGGCGCTGACGCCAGCAGGCGAAATTGTCCTGAGCTACGCCAAACGTCTGCTGGAGCTGAATGACGCGGCGATGGCGGCGATCGTCGGCACGCCATTGAGTGGGCATGTGCGCGTCGGTTTTCAGGAGGACTTTGGTGAAGGCATATTGACTGAGATCCTCGGCTCATTTAGCCGGGCTCATCCCGCGGTGATGGTTGAGGCACGCATCGCACGAAATGCAGAGCTGGAGTCTGCGGTAGGTCATTCGCAGCTGGATATGGCCTTGTTTTGGCAAACGCCGTCGGCTCCCGTAGAGAATGAAATAGGTAAAATTCCGCTGCACTGGATAGGTTCCGCAGCACGGATGGAAGACTGTATCGTCCAGGGTGAACCGCTACCTTTAGTGACTTTTGATACGCCCTGTATTCTGCGAAGTCGTGCTATTGAAGCCTTAGATGCTGCGGGACTCCCCTGGAGAATAGCCTTTACCAGCAGCAGCCTGAACGGCCTTTGGGCGGCAGCACGAGCCGGGTTAGGCGTGACGCCACGCACGCTGGTAGGGAAACCTGCTGACCTGACAACTCTCCGCTCGCTCCCTTCGCTGCCGCCCCTGGGTATTTGCCTGCAACGATCTTCACCGGCACCTAACCCGGTTCTGGATTTTCTGGCGACCATTATTGAAGAACAGGTGGTGGCTTTTTGCCGTTAAAGCCCCCGGCAACGGCCTGCTTATGCACAAAAAGTGAAACCCCTGTTGCCAATGAATGTCCCGGAGTAATTTTTTGTTGTTAATTATTTCTAACCCTCGAAATCTGGTCTGTCCAGACCGTTTCAATACGCCAAATTAGGCCTTTAACGGGACTTTTTTTCCTGCCATTGCCAATAGTTAAGAGATCGGATGTCTGGACACCGGTCAAAAGCATCTCCAATACATTGATTTTAAATTAAAAAAATCGGAAAAAATTAATCGTTGAGCGGGGGGGTAAAAAGCCATATATTGGCGGCGTTTTATGCACCCTAAACGACATTTATACTCTGGATAATTCGAGTTTCAACTTGAAGCATGACGAGTATGTTTACTTAATTCAGCCGCTGCGCTCATGCCGACGGTTGTAGGAGAGATATGATGACGGATAAAGTCCGTATTGATACTTTAGATGCACAATCTGCAAACGCTACCAACGAAACCTATTTGGCACGACAGGCTGAATTCGAATCGAATGTCAGAAGTTACCCGCGCAAATTACCGTTCGCTATAGCCAAAGCCCAGGGCGCCTGGATCATCGACGTTGAAGGTCACCGTTACCTTGACTGTCTGGCCGGTGCGGGCACGTTGGCGCTTGGCCACAACCACCCTGACATCCTGCAAAGCATCCAAAACGTCATTACCAGCGGCTTGCCGTTACATACTTTGGATCTGACTACCCCGTTAAAAGACGAGTTCTCAGAATACCTGCTCTCTTTACTGCCGAGCCAGGGTAAAGAATATTGCCTGCAGTTCTGCGGCCCATCCGGCGCGGACGCGGTAGAAGCCGCTATCAAGCTGGCGAAGAAACACACCGGCCGCAGCGCCGTTATTAGCTTCTCCGGCGGCTACCACGGGATGACCCACGGCGCGCTGTCCGTGACCGGCAACCTGTCTCCGAAAGCGGCCATCAACGGCCTGATGCCGGAAGTGCAGTTCATGCCTTACCCGCACGAGTACCGCTGCCCGCTGGGCATTGGCGGTGACGCTGGCGTGAAGGCGCTGACCTACTACTTCGACAACCTGATCAACGACGTTGAAAGCGGCGTGCGCAAACCTGCGGCCGTGATCCTCGAAGCCGTACAGGGCGAAGGCGGCGTGAACCCGGCGCCTGCCGAGTGGCTGCAGCGCATCCGTAAAGTAACCAAAGAGCACGGCATCGTGCTGATCATTGATGAAGTTCAGGCTGGCTTTGCCCGTACCGGCAAGCTGTTCGCCTACGAACACGCTGGCATTGAGCCAGACATCATCGTGATGTCCAAAGCCGTTGGCGGCGGCCTGCCGCTGGCCGTGCTGGGCCTGAGAAAAGAGATCGATGCCTGGGAACCAGGTCACCACACCGGCACCTTCCGCGGCAACCAGCTGGCGATGGCTACCGGCCTGACCACCCTCAAGTACCTGAAAGACAACAACGTCGCTGACAAAGTTGCCGCTCAGGGCGAATGGCTGAAAGGCAAACTGATCGCGCTGCAGAAACGCTACCCGGCTATCGGCCACGTTCGCGGCCTGGGCCTGATGCTCGGCATTGAGATCGTGAAGCCAGAAGAGGCACAGGATCATATGGGTTGCTACCCGGCCGACGGCGCGCTGTCTGCCCTGATCCAGAAAAAATGCTTCGAAGCGGGCCTGATTCTGGAGCGCGGTGGCCGTAACGGCTGCGTGCTGCGCCTGCTGCCGTCCCTGCTTATCAGCGACGACGAGCTGGAAATTTTCCTGAGCAAATTTGAAAAAGCCTTGTTAGCCGCTGGCGCAAAAGCTGTCTGACTGGAGTAAAAAATATGTCCCGATCTAACCCGATTCTGGCCTCCTCTGCGCAGAGCATTGAGGAATACCAGCAGGCGATCGCCCAGACCAGCCAGGCCGTAGTGGAATGGCTGCAGCAGCCCCAGATGTACAAGGGCAAAACCGTCGCGGAGCTGAAAGAACGTATTCAGCTCGACTTCAATCCACAGGGCCTGGGCAACCAGGCTGCGATTGAACGCGCGATTGAGTATTTCTTAAAAGACAGCCTGCTGGTGCATCACCCGCAGTGCGTGGCGCACCTTCACTGCCCAAGCCTGGTGGTTAGCCAGGCCGCGGAAGTGCTGATCAACGCCACCAACCAGAGCATGGACTCCTGGGATCAAAGCCCGTCGGCAACCATCATCGAGATGAAGCTGATCGAATGGCTGCGCGCGCAGGTTGGCTACCCGGCTGGCGACGCGGGCGTGTTCACCAGCGGCGGTACCCAGAGTAACCTGATGGGCCTGATGCTGGCGCGTGACGCTTACTTTGCGCGTCAGGGCCACTCCGTCCAGCAGGACGGTCTGACCGGCGATATCCGCAAAATCCGGGTGCTGTGCTCTGAAAATGCCCACTTCTCCGTGCAGAAAAACATGGCGCTGATGGGCATGGGCTACCAGTCAGTCACGCTGGTGAAAACCGATGAGTTCGCCCGCATGGACGTTAACGACCTGGCGGCTAAAATCGCCCAGGCGAAGGCGAACGGCGAGCAGATCATGGCTATCGTCGCCACTGCCGGTACGACCGACGCTGGCGCTATCGACCCGCTGAGCGACATCGCGAAGCTGGCCGCTGCGCACCAGATTTGGGTACACGTTGATGCAGCCTGGGGCGGCGCGCTGCTGCTGTCCGAGAAGTATCGCGATTACCTGAACGGCCTGGAGCTGGTGGATTCCGTTACCCTGGACTTCCACAAGCAGTTCTTCCAGACCATCAGCTGCGGCGCGTTCCTGCTGAAAGACGCTCGCCACTACGAGCTGATGCGCTACCAGGCGGCCTACCTGAACTCCGAGTTCGACGAAGAGCAAGGCGTGCCAAACCTGGTCTCCAAGTCGCTGCAAACCACCCGCCGCTTTGATGCACTGAAGCTGTGGATGGGCCTGGAAGCGCTGGGCCAAAAACAGTACGCCGAAATCATCGATCACGGCGTAACCATGGCGCAGAACGTGGCGGCTTACGTGGCTGACCACGCTTCGCTGGAGCTGGTAATGCAGCCGCAGCTGGCAAGCGTGCTGTTCCGCTTCCGTCCGGCAAGCCTGGCTGGCCGTAGCGATGCGGAAATCGCGCTGCTGAACCAGAAAATTGGCGATGCGCTGCTGGAGTCCGGCCACGCGAACGTCGGCGTGACCGAGCATAACGGCGTCACCTGCCTGAAGCTGACCCTGCTGAACCCAACCGTTACCCTGGAGGACGTCAAAGTCCTGCTGGCGTTGGTTGAGAAAACCGCAGAGCCGCTGCTGAACGCGTAATTTTTTACGTATGAAGAAAAGCCGGTCGCGAACCTTCGCCACCGGCTTTTTTATTGCCTTTAGTTCACCAGCCTGAGCTGCCGACGCAGAGCCGCCTGTGCCTCATCACTAATGGATTCAGGGAACGGGATAATGTGCTCGGGGCGCAGAACGCCATCAATTTTGTCTTTCATTGCCTGACCTGTACTTAATTTATTCCTTCAGATGCAACTGCAGCCAGTGCGCCACATCCTGAACCGGGATTTTTTTACTGAAGTTATAGGTTTTTTCCATCGGCCACCAGACACCTTCGCCGCGCGCAAAAGCGGTACGATAGCGCAGCATGACGTCATCAGGATGGCGACTAAGCCCGGCCTGTAAGTACGGCAGGCTCAGGACAGCTTTGCTAAATGATTTGCCGCTGGTGCGCTCGACAATCTCTGCCAGTCTGCCATAGGTGAGCGTTTCGCTGGCGATAAACACCACCTGGTTAGCCACGCGAGGCTGTTCAAGATAAATGGCGGCCGTAAGTCGGCCAATATCTTCCGGCGAGGTGACGGTAACCTGAGTTTCCCAGCCACCCAGCGCGTTGACGGTTTGCTTATCCAGATTGACCACATCAAACGCTGGCTCAAACAGGAAGCTGGTGAACATCCCGGTGGAGACTATCACCCATTCGGTCACGCTCTGGCTTCGCAGCAGCGTTCTGACATCGTGCTGTTCGTCCCATACCGGCTGCCCGCTGCCTTTGCCTACCACATCGTAATCGACGCCAAACTGCCACGGGAAATAGCGGCTGACGCCTGCCTGAATCACCGCGCGGGTAATTTTAAGCTGCGTACCTTCGCCTGCGACAAACCCCATGCAGTTGATGACGGTGTCGAATTGCTGGAACAGCGGCACCAAAGCGTCGCTCTCGCTGGTCGCGATATCCAGAGCGATAAAATCGATCCCGGCTTCGGCATACTTTTTATGACGCGGCGAAACCGGCCGTCCATGCTCATTGAGAGATCCCGGCGACACGCTGGCGGTTATAGCCCTTCCCAAACCCAAGACGGCTGGCTGCAGCGCATCCAGAATTGCCGCGCCCAGTTGTCCCACGCCCAGCACCAATATCTTTTCACCTGCCTTCTCAGTAATGATATTCATATCACTCTCGTTCCCCTTTACTTGCAGCAGAATTGCTACATTATTGGACAGTCTACCGGCGTGATTAAGGAGCGATAAGCCGCCCTGACCAGGTTAGACTGTTCGCAAAAATGGGATAATTTTGCCGAATTGACGGAGGATTCAATGGATAAGCTGGAAGCCATGCGGGTCTACCGCCACGTGGTTGAAACGCAAAGTTTCGCCAGAGCTGCCGAGCTACTCGGACTACCGAGATCAACCGTCTCCCGCATGATTAAAGATCTTGAAAACTATCTGGCGGTGCAGCTGCTTCAACGTACGACGAGGAAATTAAGCATCACGACCGACGGCCAGAACTATTACGCCGAATGTAAAAAAATCCTCGGTGATATAGCCGCCCTGGAATCCTCCTTCCCCGGAAAAACCGGGCAGCCGCGAGGGCGCTTTAAGATTGGTATGCCGCAGTCGCTGGCCCGACATTGTATTTTGCCGGAAATACAGAGCTTTATGGCACGCTACCCTGAACTGGAACTGGTGCTTTGCTCAAGCGATCGGGTTACTGATTTAGTGCAGGAGGGATTTGACTGCGTTATTCGGGCGGGTGCGGTAGAGGATTCCACCACGCTGGTTGCCCGCCAGATCGCGCGCTTCAGGTGGTCGGTACTGGCTTCCGGGCAATACATATCTCAATTCGGAACGCCTAAGACCTTAGAGGATTTGCAACATCATCACGCCGTGGGCTACCTCTCCCACGCCACCGGCAAAACAAGCGAATGGCATTTTGATCGGCAAGGCCGTGACGTATCCGTAAGAATGAAAGAGACGCTGGTTGTGGATGATACCGACGCCTATATCCAGGCCGGCCTTCAGGGTATGGGGTTAATTCGTGTGGCCAGCTACCTGGTGAGTGATTATTTATCCTCCGGGGTGTTAATTTCCTGCCTGGAAGAGTACGCCGTCGATATGCCGCTGTTTCTGGTTTACCCGCAAAGCCGCCATGTTTCCCCGGCGGTACGGGCGTTTTATGACTGGAGTAAAGCCACCCTGACCAGGCACTACGCGCAATAAAAAAGCTCCCAAAGGGAGCTTTTTCGCTTTAGCTACGAACGGACATTATCAGAACGGGATGTCGTCGTCGAAGTCCATTGGTGGTTCGTTAGATGGCGCTGGCGCGCTCTGCTGCTGCGGACGAGCCTGCGCGCCGCCGCTGAACTGGTTGCCGCCCTGTGGCTGCTGAGGCTGACCCCAACTGCCCTGCTGCTGGCCGCCGTTGCTGCCTGCCGGTGCACCGCCGCCCTGACGGCCGCCGAGCATCTGCATGGTGCCGCCAACGTTAACCACGACTTCGGTGGTGTATTTTTCTACGCCAGCCTGGTCGGTCCATTTACGGGTTTGCAGTGCGCCTTCGATGTAAACCTGAGAGCCTTTACGCAGGTATTCGCCGGCCACTTCTGCCAGTTTGCCGAACAGCACTACGCGGTGCCACTCGGTTTTTTCTTTGGTTTCGCCGGTTTGCTTATCACGCCAGGACTCTGACGTGGCCAGTGTAATGTTGGCAACTGCGCCACCATTTGGCATATAGCGTACTTCCGGGTCCTGACCCAGATTCCCAACGAGAATCACCTTGTTTACGCCTCTGCTGGCCATGTTCGTGTCTCCTGAAACGGTTTTAAATAGTCTAAACCGGGGATTCTACACTATGCCACCCACAATGTTTATAGCTGCGAGGGACATTCCAGAATCTCGGCTAAGTATAGCTCGTTTCATTAAAACACTGGATATTCATTCAGGTTTTATTGTGTCATAATTAGCCGTTTCTGGCCGTCGGTTGTACCTCTACATACATACCAGGCGCATGCAGTCATTATTCCGGGAAAGGTGAATGGATAAGATCGAAGTTCGGGGCGCCCGCACCCACAATCTCAAAAATATCAATCTCGTCATCCCGCGCGACAAACTGATTGTTGTCACCGGGCTTTCGGGTTCAGGCAAATCCTCACTGGCATTCGATACCCTTTACGCAGAAGGGCAGCGCCGCTACGTTGAGTCCCTCTCCGCCTATGCGCGCCAGTTCCTGTCGCTGATGGAGAAGCCGGATGTCGACCATATCGAAGGGTTGTCGCCCGCGATTTCTATTGAACAGAAATCCACATCCCATAACCCGCGTTCCACCGTCGGCACCATCACGGAAATTCATGACTACCTGCGTCTGCTTTACGCCCGCGTAGGCGAACCGCGCTGCCCGGATCACGACATCCCGCTCGCGGCGCAAACCGTCAGCCAGATGGTGGATAACGTGCTGGCGCAGCCGGAAGGCAAACGCCTGATGCTGCTCGCGCCGATCATTAAAGATCGCAAAGGCGAGCACGCTAAAACGCTGGAAAACCTCGCCAGCCAGGGCTATATCCGCGCGCGTATCGACGGCGAAGTTTGCGACCTGTCCGATCCGCCCAAGCTTGAGCTGCAGAAGAAGCACACCATTGAAGTGGTCGTGGATCGCTTTAAAGTGCGCGAAGATATCGCCCAGCGCCTGGCCGAGTCGTTTGAAACCGCGCTGGAGCTGTCCGGCGGCTCTGCCGTTGTCGCCGATATGGACGATGAAAAAGCGGAAGAGCTGCTGTTCTCCGCCAACTTTGCCTGCCCGGTTTGCGGCTACAGCATGCGCGAGCTGGAACCTCGTCTGTTTTCCTTTAACAACCCGGCCGGCGCCTGCCCAACCTGTGACGGCCTGGGCGTTCAGCAGTATTTCGATCCAGATCGCGTGGTACAAAACGGTGAGCTGTCGCTGGCCGGCGGGGCAATTCGCGGCTGGGATCGCCGTAACTTCTATTACTTCACCATGCTACGCTCACTGGCCGAACACTATAAGTTTGACGTGGAATCTCCATGGAACGAGCTGAGCGACACGGTGAAGAAAGTGGTGCTGCACGGTTCCGGCAAAGAAACTATCGAATTCAAGTACATGAACGATCGCGGTGACACTTCCGTGCGCCGCCATCCGTTCGAAGGCGTGCTGCACAACATGGAGCGCCGCTACAAAGAGACGGAATCTTCCGCCGTTCGTGAAGAGCTGGCGAAGTTCATCAGCAACCGTCCTTGCACCAGCTGCGAAGGCACCCGTCTGCGCCGCGAAGCCCGCCACGTGTTTGTCGAAAACACCGCGCTGCCGACCATCTCTGACATGAGCATCGGCCATGCGATGGAATTCTTCCAGAACATGAAGCTGAGCGGCCAGCGCGCGCAAATCGCGGAAAAAGTGTTGAAAGAGATCGGCGACCGCCTGAAGTTCCTGGTGAACGTCGGCCTGAACTATCTTTCTCTCTCCCGCTCGGCAGAAACCCTGTCCGGCGGCGAAGCCCAGCGTATTCGCCTGGCAAGCCAGATTGGCGCCGGGCTGGTCGGCGTGATGTACGTGCTGGATGAGCCGTCTATCGGCCTGCACCAGCGCGATAACGAACGCCTGCTGGAAACCCTGATTCACCTGCGTAACCTCGGCAACACGGTGATTGTGGTAGAGCACGACGAAGACGCCATTCGCGCCGCCGACCATATTATCGATATTGGCCCTGGCGCGGGCGTTCACGGCGGCCAGGTGGTCGCGGAAGGCACCATGAAGGACATTATTGCGGTGCCGGAGTCCCTGACCGGGCAGTTCCTGAGCGGCAAACGCGAAATTGCGGTGCCGAAACAGCGCGTTGCCGCCGATCCGTCAAAAGTGCTCAAGCTCTCCGGTGCGAAAGGTAACAACCTGAAGGACGTCACGCTGACGCTGCCAGTGGGACTGTTTACCTGTATTACCGGGGTTTCCGGATCCGGGAAATCGACGCTGATCAACGATACGCTGTTCCCGATTGCCCAGCGCCAGCTGAACGGCGCCACTATCGCAGAACCTGCACCGTACCGCGACGTTCAGGGTCTGGAGCATTTCGATAAGGTTATCGATATTGACCAGAGCCCGATTGGCCGTACGCCACGATCCAACCCGGCTACCTACACCGGCGTGTTTACGCCAGTGCGTGAGCTGTTTGCAGGCGTACCGGAAGCGCGTTCACGCGGCTATACGCCGGGGCGCTTTAGCTTCAACGTTCGCGGCGGGCGCTGCGAAGCCTGCCAGGGCGACGGCGTCATCAAAGTCGAAATGCACTTCCTGCCGGATATCTACGTGCCGTGCGACCAGTGCAAAGGCAAACGCTATAACCGTGAAACGCTGGAGATTAAGTACAAAGGCAAAAGCATTCACGAAGTGCTGGATATGACGATTGAAGACGCGCGTGAGTTCTTCGACGCCGTGCCGGCGCTGGCGCGCAAGCTGCAAACGCTGATCGACGTGGGCCTGTCCTACATCCGTCTTGGCCAGTCAGCCACCACGCTGTCGGGCGGTGAAGCGCAGCGCGTTAAGCTGGCGCGTGAGCTGTCCAAGCGCGGCACCGGCCAGACGCTGTATATCCTCGACGAGCCGACCACCGGCCTGCACTTTGCGGACATTCAGCAACTGCTGGAAGTGCTGCATCAGCTCAGGGATCAGGGCAACACCATCGTGGTGATTGAACACAACCTCGACGTGATTAAAACCGCAGACTGGATTGTGGATCTGGGTCCTGAAGGCGGCAGCGGCGGCGGCGAGATTCTGGTCTCCGGCACGCCGGAAACCGTCGCAAGCTGTGAAGCATCCCATACCGCGCGGTTCCTCAAACCGTTGCTGAAGCTGAAATAGTCAAACCGATAATTGCTGCCTGACCTGCTCAGGCAGCAATGTCACCGCCTGCTGATACGAAGCATCCACCAGATAGTAAATTTGCGAACCGGGCAGCGAGCCGTCCAGGTATAGCGTGCTCCAGTGCGTCTTATTCAAATGGGCGCTGGGGAACACATCCTGATGCTGCTGGCGCAGAAGCTCTGCCAGGTCTGGCGTCGCCTTGAGGGAGACCGCCGGGCGCTGATTCTCCGCATGCACCATCGCAAACAGCACATCGCCGACTTTGATTTGTGTAGCCTTCCAGTCGCTATGCACGCTCTGCTCTGCGCCTGGTTTCTTCATGCAGTACTCTAGAAGTTCCGAATTCGTCATCTCGATTTCCTCGTCCTGATAGTCTGGCCGGAAGCATTCGCGGCAGGATTAAGTGTGCGCCAAAAGCGCATAATCGACGAGGAAAATTGATTAAAAAAACGGCAGTTAATTTGCGTTAACTGCCGTGTTTGATACCGGGATTAATACTCGGAGTTGACGATGACTTCTTCGCCAAACGAGCCTGCTTTTGGCAGCGGCTGATAGCTGGAGTTCGAGGCTCGTAGGATGCGGATCCCGCGCGCGCCAACGTCCTGCGCGGCGGTAATGTCGTTATCGGAGTCGCCGTAGAAGATTTTGATTTTCTTATCTTTCAGCCACTGCGTTTTGGTGTTCTGGCCTTCTTTATCCCCGGCAAAAATCACCGGATTTACGCTCGGCTCTGGGATCAGGAAGTCGTTTTGCAGGGTTTTGGTGACGGTTTCGGTTTTGGTCTGGCTACGCCCGGTGACAAAGTAAACGCTGTCGCCACGTTTGAGGTGCATGGTGATCAGGCTCTTCGCCACCTCTTTTGGCATGCTGAAGTCGTCCCAGCCGTTGTTCATTTTTTCCCAGAACGCGGGATTTTTCAGGTAATCCTGTTTGCCCGGTGAGAACTCTTTTTGCCCGCGGTAAAAGCCAGGGCTGGAAAACAGTACGGTATCGTCAATATCAAAGCCAACCGCGATAGGTTCACGGCCAAGCAGGCTGTTTTCAATTTGTGCCACGGAGACCCAGTGGATTGGCATCTGCTGCGCCAGCTGAGCAACGGTGACGCCAGGGTTAAGCGGAGCGGGTGCGGATTCAGTTGCCAGCGCGGCATGATTAAGGCCTACCAGCAGGCAGGCGGCACTGAGTGCCAGGGCGATCTTACGCATTGTTTTCCCTTTTATTTTCTGTTTTTAATTGTTGTTTAAATGAGCAGCCTTGCCATAAAACATTCCGACCATACCCGCCGGGGACCGATCTACAAAGGTTTTTTTCAGTTTAATGTCGCAGAAAACAGGCAGAGTCACAGAATGGCGGTGTGATTTCCTCTCCCTGCCGGGAGAGGAAAAAGGGAACGTTAAAAATCAAATATTGTTAGTGAGCACTTACATTACAGCAGCAAACGCCTGCGCCACGCGCTGGACGTTGCCGTGGTTAAGCCCAGCCACGCAGATACGGCCGCTGGCCAGCAGGTAAACGCCAAACTCATCGCGCAGGCGGTCGGCCTGAGCTGCGCTTAGCCCGGTGTAGCTAAACATGCCGCGCTGTTTCAGCAGGTAGTCAAAATTACGCCCCGGCACGGCTTTGGTCAGTACTTCCACCAGCACCTGACGCATTTCCAGAATACGCACGCGCATGGTTTCTACTTCGGCCAGCCAGCTGGCTTTCAGCTTCTCGTCGTTCAGGACGGTGGCCACAACCTGCGCACCAAAGCACGGTGGGCTGGAGTAGTTCCGGCGCACGGTGGCTTTCAGCTGACCCAGCACACGCCCTGCGGCGTCGCTATCTTCGCAAACCACGGAGAGCCCGCCAACGCGTTCTCCATACAGGGAGAAGATTTTAGAGAAGGAGTTGCTCACCAGCATTGGCTGGCCGGATGTGGCGATAGCGCGGATTGCATAAGCATCCTGCTCCATGCCGGCGCCAAAGCCCTGATAGGCGATGTCGAGGAACGGAATCAGGTTGCGAGCTTTAAGGATTTCTACCACCGCGTCCCACTGGCTGTCGATCAGGTCTGAGCCGGTTGGGTTGTGGCAGCAAGGGTGCAGCAGCACGATGCTGTGCTCAGGCAGCGTATTCAGTTTTTCCAGCAGTGCATCAAAACGCACGCCGTTGGTTTCGCTGTCGAACCACGGATAGGTGTTAACGGTGAAGCCCGCACCTTCAAAGATGGCGACATGGTTTTCCCAGGTTGGGTCGCTGACCCACACCTGCGAATCCGGGAAATAAGTTTTCAGGAAGTCAGCGCCGATTTTTAGGGCACCGGAACCGCCAAGGGTCTGTACGGTCGCAATACGGCCTTCCACCAGCGCCGGATGATTGGCGCCAAACAGCAGCGGTGCAATCGCGCTGCGATAGCCGTTCAGGCCTTCCATCGGTAAATAGAGAGAGGCGCCATGCGGCTGCGAGTTCAGGCGAGCTTCCGCTTCCGCGACGGCCTGTAACTGCGGGATAACCCCGTCTTCATTGTAATAGAGGCCGATGCTGAGGTTTACCTTGTCGCTGCGCGGATCGACTTTAAAGCGTTCCATGAGGGAAAGGATCGGGTCGCCAGCATAGGCGTCAACTTTTTGAAACACGGTGAGGTTCTCCTGGTTTACAGTTCGCGGATTTCCACTGTAAACCAGGCGAGGACACTCAGTCCAGATACTTCATGGTCACCCTTGAAGTCAGGCGAGTGATAAGTTCGTAAGCACTTACATTTGAGTATTCAGCAATGCGTTCGACCGGCAGCCCGTCGCCCCAAAGTACCGCGCTATCGCCCGGTTTTTCAGCGGCATCAGGCCCCAAATCGACGCAAATCATGTCCATGGCGACGCGTCCAACAATCGGTACTTCCCGGCCATTGACCAGCACCGGCGTCCCCGACGGCGCGCTGCGCGGATAACCGTCGCCGTAGCCCATCGCCACCACGCCGAGGCAGGTGTCACGCCCGGCAATCCAGGTGCCGCCGTAGCCGACCGGCTCACCGGCTTTATGACCGCGAACCGCTATCAGGCTTGAGGTCAGGGACATGACGGGCTGGAAGCCAAAATCCTCGCCCCACGGCTTTTGCTCCAGCGGAGAAACGCCGTACAGAATGATGCCCGGACGAACCCAGTCCATGTGCGAATCAGGCCACAGAAGAATGCCGCCCGAGGCGGCAATGGAACGCTGCCCCGGCTTGCCTGCGGTAAAGGAATTGAAGATATCGAGCTGACGCGGCGTGGCGTCGGATTCCGGCTCATCGGCACGCGCAAAGTGGCTCACCACGTTCACCGGCTGGCTCACGTTTTTGCAGGCAGCCAGACGCTGATAGAACGCTTCTGCGTCTTCCGGACGCACGCCGAGGCGATGCATCCCGGTGTCCAGCTTCATCCAGACGGTAACAGGCTGGCTCAGTTCAGCCTGCTCAAGCGCTTCCAGCTGTTGGATGCTGTGGATTGCCGTTTGAAGATTCTGAGTGGCAATAACGGGCAGGTCTTCAGCATTGAAGAACCCTTCCAGCAGCAGAAGCGGCTTGGTGATACCGCCCTCTCGCAGGCGCAGGGCCTCTTCGAGTCGGGCCACGCCAAACGCATCGGCGTTTTCTAAGGTGCGGGCGGTCTCCAGCAGACCATGCCCATAGGCGTTTGCTTTCACGACTGCCACCATGCGACTGTTCGGGGCCAGTTCGCGCAGGCGTTGCAGATTGTGTCGCAGAGCGCGGCGGTTAATCACGACGGTTGCCGCTTGCATGTTCGTTCCTTGCTCAATGTTTGGATTAAATTGTGCCAATCCTCTTAATCATTCAGGTCACAGCAGGGCGGCTTGAAGGATGACGAGGATTTTTATTCTTCGTCGTACTGCGGCCCGGTGTAGTTGTCAAAGCGCGACCACTGGCCGTTAAAGGTCAGGCGCACGGTGCCAATGGGGCCGTTACGCTGCTTACCGATAATGATTTCCGCGATACCTTTCAGGTCGCTGTTCTCGTGGTAAACCTCGTCGCGGTAAATAAACATGATCAAGTCGGCATCCTGCTCGATGGAGCCGGATTCACGCAGGTCGGAGTTAACCGGGCGTTTTTCAGCACGTTGCTCCAGGGAGCGGTTAAGCTGCGACAGCGCCACAACTGGTACCTGAAGTTCTTTCGCCAGCGCCTTGAGCGAGCGAGAAATCTCGGCGATTTCCAGCGTACGGTTGTCGGACAGGGACGGCACCCGCATAAGCTGCAGGTAGTCGATCATGATAAGGCTCAGGCCTTCATGCTCGCGATAAATACGGCGGGCGCGGGAGCGAACTTCGGTCGGCGTCAGGCCGGAGGAGTCATCAATATACATGTTGCGCTTCTCCAGCAGGATACCCATGGTACTGGAGATACGCGCCCAGTCCTCGTCGTCCAGCTGGCCGGTACGAATTTTAGTCTGATCGACGCGAGACATGGAGGCCAGTATACGCATCATGATCTGCTCGCCGGGCATCTCAAGGCTGAAGATCAGCACCGGTTTGTCCTGCGTCATGGCGGCGTTTTCACACAGGTTCATCGCAAAGGTGGTTTTACCCATCGACGGACGAGCCGCCACGATTATCAGGTCGGAGCGCTGGAGGCCAGCGGTCTTCTTGTTCAGATCCTGGTAACCGGTATCCACGCCCGTGACGCCGTCGTGCGGCGTCTGGTACAGGGACTCAATACGCGAAACCGTGGCTTCAAGAATCTGGTCGATACTTTTCGGACCTTCGTCTTTGTTGGCACGGTTTTCTGCAATCTGGAAGACGCGGGACTCGGCGAGATCCAGCAAATCTTCACTGTTACGTCCCTGCGGGTCGTAGCCGGCATCGGCGATTTCATTGGCAACAGCAATCATTTCACGCACAACTGCACGTTCGCGCACAATATCGGCATAAGCGCTGATGTTCGCCGCACTTGGCGTGTTTTTAGAAAGCTCTGCGAGATAAGCAAAACCACCGACGCTCTCGAGCTGCCCCTGAAGTTCCAGAGATTCTGAAAGCGTAATCAGGTCGATGGGTTTGCTCATTTCGAGCAGACGCTGCATTTCGGTGAAGATCATGCGGTGCGGACGGCTGAAGAAGTCGTTAGCGACCACGCGCTCGGCGACGTTGTCCCAGCGTTCGTTATCCAGCATTAAACCGCCCAACACCGACTGCTCCGCCTCGAGCGAGTGCGGCGGCATCTTCAGCCCTTCTACCTGACGGTCGCGGGGTTCTTTCGGTTTGTTGAAGGGTTTATTTCCTGCCATAGTGAGGGAGCTACCAAATTCATAGTGAGAGACCGGGAAGTATAACCATTCTTGTCACTCTTCGACACAAGGAGTTTCCATGGCAACGCGCATCGAATTTAGCCAACACGGCGGGCCAGAAGTACTGAAAGCCGTTGAGTTTACGCCGAAAGATCCGGCAGAAAACGAAGTTCAGGTTGAGAACAAGGCTATTGGTATTAACTACATTGATACCTATATCCGCAGCGGGCTCTACCCGCCTCCGGCGCTACCGAGCGGGCTGGGCACCGAAGCCGCCGGCGTTATCAGCAAGGTCGGCAGCGGCGTCACTCACCTGAAAGTTGGCGATCGCGTTGTTTACGCGCAATCCGGTCTCGGCGCTTACAGCAGCGTACACAATGCGCCAGCCGATAAGGTCGCAAAACTCCCGGACGCAATCTCCTTCGAGCAGGCCGCGGCCTCGTTCCTGAAAGGGCTGACCGTGTTTTACCTGCTGCGTAAAACCTACGAAGTCAAAGCGAATGAAATTTTCCTGTTCCATGCGGCGGCCGGTGGCGTGGGCTTGATCGCCTGCCAGTGGGCGAAAGCGCTTGGAGCAAAACTGATTGGCACCGTGGGCTCAGCACAAAAGGCCGATCGCGCCCAGCAGGCTGGCGCCTGGCAGACCATTAACTATCAGCATGAAAACATCTCTGAGCGCGTCAAAGAGCTAACCGGCGGCAAGAAAGTGGCGGTGGTTTATGACTCGGTAGGGAAAGAGACCTGGGAGGCTTCGCTCGATTGCCTGCAGCGCCGTGGGCTGATGGTGAGCTTTGGCAACTCTTCCGGGCCGGTGACCGGCGTGAACCTGGGCATTCTGAACCAGAAAGGTTCGCTTTATGTGACGCGCCCTTCTCTTAATGGCTATCTCACCACCCGAGCGGAGTTCGATGAGGCCTGCAACGAGCTGTTTTCGCTGATCGCCAGCGGCGCAATAAAGGTGGATGTTGAAGAGAACCAGAAGTTTGCGCTTAAGGACGCGGTGCTCGCCCATAAGACGCTGGAAAGCCGGGCGACGCAGGGTTCAAGTTTGTTGATCCCATAACTGATTGAAATTCCGGAAAGAATTAGGGCTTCCCGTAGGAAGCCCTTTCTTTTTTTGTTCGTGCCGTATGTAGGGTACAGCGCGATGAATTCTTGTTACTGCCAAAGGATATTCGCAGATTTAATAAGTAAATGAAATGACGCTGCCGGGTTTAAGTTCAGGCTTGTGATCTGCTCCTCAATACCTAAATTATCCCGGCGGCTTTACGGCTAAAGCTGGCGTTTATCGGCCACCAAAGACAGCGCATGTTCAACCACGTCAATGCCTGCCCCGGCTTTATGGGCGTTCTCACTTAAGTAGCGACGCCACTGTCGCGCCCCAGGAATGCCCTGGAACAGGCCGAGCATATGGCGAGTGACATGGCCCAGATAAGTCCCGTTCGCCAGCTCGCGTTCAATGTACGGGTACATCGCACGCACTACGGCGACAGAGTCGCTGTCCACCACATCAGCCCCGAAAATCTCACGATCGACCGTGGTCAGCAGGCCTGGGTTTTGATAAGCCTCACGCCCGACCATCACGCCGTCCAGATGCTGAAGATGCGTTTTGGCTTCTTCCAGCGTTTTGATACCGCCGTTAATGGCCATCGTCAGATGCGGGAAATCGCGCTTGAGCTGATATACCCGCGGGTAATCCAGCGGCGGGATTTCACGGTTTTCTTTCGGGCTCAGGCCAGAAAGCCAGGCTTTACGCGCGTGGATGATGAACATCTCGCATTCGCCCTTACCTGCCACCGTGCCGATGAAATCACAGAGAAATTCGTAGCTGTCCTGGTCATCAATGCCGATGCGGGTTTTCACCGTCACCGGAATAGAAACCACGTCGCGCATCGCTTTAATGCAGTCGGCAACCAGCTGTGCTTCGCCCATCAGGCAGGCACCAAAGCGCCCGTTCTGCACACGATCGGAAGGACAGCCAACGTTAAGATTGATTTCATCGTAACCGCGCGCTTCGGCAAGCTTCGCGCAATGTGCCAGCGCCTGCGGGTCACTTCCGCCCAGCTGCAGCGCAATCGGATGCTCATCTTCGCTATAGGCCAGATAGTCCCCTTTGCCGTGAATGATCGCCCCGGTGGTCACCATTTCGGTGTACAACAGCGTGTGGCGAGACAGCTGACGCAGGAAATAGCGACAGTGGCGGTCGGTCCAGTCGAGCATCGGTGCAATGGAGAAGCGGTGCGGCTGGAAAGGAGTCTGGTTGCTTTGTGAGGACATACGTTTACGCAGGCTACGATTAAAAAAGGGTCGCTACTATAGCATAAAGCTGCGCCGGGGCATCAGGCTGCCCCGGCATTCAGCCTCAGAAGGCTACGCTCAGCTGTGCACCAGCGCCCCAGGTCTGATCCTGGCCATACAATCCCATCAAATCGACGTTCACATGTTTACCCGCCGCGAAGCCCACGCCGCCGGTAAAGACGTTGCTGTCGTTATTTTTCACGTCGGCGCGGTAACCGGCACGCAGCGCCAGCCATGACAGTGGCCTCACTTCGGCACCTACGCCAACGTACTGGGAATTAGCCTCGCTTTTGAAGCCTTTCGTTTCGGTCAAATCCCCATCGGCGCTCAGCGTCACCAGCTCGTTGTGCCAGGCCACGCCAGCGGTAACCAGCGGACTGATTTGATAAGTATCTTTATAGTTGCGGATCTCACCGGTGCGCCCGTTAGTGATGCGGATATCTTTGGTGTCGATATCACGGGAAACCAGGTTCTGGCCGCTCAGGCCAACGGTCCAGTTTTCACCCAGATCGGCCGCAACGCCGGCATCGAGGTTAAATCCGGTGTCATCGTTACGGTACTGGCTGTTTTTCCAGTCTCCGCTGCGGTAGTCGTAAATGGAGGTGGTGTAGTTATAAAGCCAGGTTTTCTGCAGCTTTGGCGTGACGCCAACGGAGACCGGCACGCCCCCGACGTCAAACTTGTGGGCCAGCGCAATGCCGTAATCAGAAACGATAGCCGCACGCCCGGATGCGGTGGAGTTCAAGTTACGGGTGATACGGTCTGAGCCGTTTAGCGCCGCATCAATCGCTACGCTGCCCGCCACCAGGCTGGAATTCTGGATGCTGTGCAGATAATCGATATCATTTTGATCGATTGAGGAGCTGACCTTCGCACGAGCATAAGCCCTGGTGACAAAAGCCACTGAGAGTGTGTCATTTGGAATACTCACCGCAATACCCGCCGCGGCTTTGGCATGCGCCGTTTCACCTCGTAAATCTTCAAGCTCCCCGGCTAAATCCCCGGCCGCGCTACGGAACTGATTTAACGTACCGTTCGGATTTAAAAGAATATCTCGCGGCGTTAGCGATCCAATGGATTGTTTATAGTTATCAACTTTATCGCTGATATCATCTATGCGGTCCTGGAGGTTATCTTTATCCGTTATTTGTGCGCCAACCGTCGGCAGAATAACGGTAATATTGTCATCTGGCTGAGAGCGCGCTAATAGCGCCGGGTTGATTAATACGCCGCTGCCATAATTAGCAGAAGCCACGCCTGTTCCCCCCATCGCATCGTTACGCGCCTCGGACCAGGTTCCTGCCGCCCCGGCCTGATGGGCAATAAATAACGTTGCGGCGAGTGTCGCCACCGAAGATTTTATTTTATTCATTCACAGCACGCCTGTCTGATTGTCAGATGAAGTAATTCGCCCCTGACAGTTATGACTGAACAGAGGCAGACTATTGCTGTGAATAGCGCGATAAAAAGATGGATATTTGAACCATCAGGAACCCAAATATATCCATAGGGTTAGCGTCTCATCGTTTCCTTGCTAATTAATTTATAGTTTACCCTTTGGCTTTCGTGAAGGCAGACCGTTATGCGGGCCAAAGAATTGCGGGGGATGATCTATCCAGCGATCCTTACGCTGCATGGCGTAAGACTGATTTAGCGGATAATAAATTTTATTTTCGGCTTTATTCGCTTCCCCAACGACCAATAGCCGAACGTCCTGCCCGGTATTATTGATAAAGGTATGGCAAATGCCTGTTCCGGCAGGAAAACCTACGCTATCGCCGGGTTCAAGCTGCCAAAGGTGGCCATTGATCCACACTTCCGGGTGCCCTTCGAGCACATAGGCAAACTCTTCTTCGCTGCTCTCGGCGTGGGGATAAGAGGTTCTGCGCCCAGGCGGAATGCGTTCGTGGTGAATACCAAGACGGGATAAGCCAAAACTGCGGGCCAGCGGGGCACCAATAGAAAACAGCTCCGGGCTGTCCGGGTAGGTTGAATTATCCCTGCCTTCCAGCTCGCGCCAGTGGCGAATACAATCGGGTTTTTGCATTACTTCCTCCTGGGTAGATAGGGTCATTATGTACCAGGATTCGGCGTTTTATCCGCATTATGGTAAAGTATTGAGTCAATGACCGGGAGAGGCAGATGGACACCACGACTTCGCAAAACGTGTTAGCACAGGCTGAAAAGCTGTGTCTGCAACGCAATGTACGCCTGACGCCGCAGCGTCTCGAGGTGCTGCGCCTTATGTCCGAGCAAACTGGCGCCATCAGCGCCTACGACCTGCTGGATCTCCTGCGCGTCAGCGAGCCACAGGCAAAGCCGCCCACCGTTTACCGTGCGCTGGACTTCCTGCTGGAGCAGGGTTTTGTGCATCGCGTGGAATCAAACAACAGCTATGTGTTGTGCAATTTTATCGACCACCCCACCCACTCTTCCGCAATGTTTATTTGCGACAGATGCGGTGCCGTCAAAGAACAGGCGGCTGAAGGTGTGGAAGATATTATGCAGAAGCTGGCGTCAAAAATGGGTTTTGCCCTGCGCCACAACGTGATTGAAGCCCACGGGCTGTGTTCAGACTGTTCGGAAGTTGAAGCCTGTCGCCACCACGGCGCCTGCAATCACGACCATACGATACAGCCGAAGAAAAAGCGTTAAGAAGGGTAGGTACATCCTTGTACCCGGGCAGGATTGGTTTTACGGATTAGCACATTTGAGGGGCCGCCAGGTTACCAGCGGTATTCGTTCCTGGACTCCCAGTCCTTAACCTCTTTCTCTGCCTGGTCTTTGGCGTAACCATAACGTTCCTGGATTTTACCCACCAGTTGGTCACGCTTCCCTTCAATGACGGTCATGTCGTCATCGGTCAGCTTACCCCATTTTTCTTTGACCGTACCTTTGAACTGCTTCCAGTTACCGCCGATTTCGTCCTTATTCATTGTCATCTCCTCATCGTTCGGTTTAGGGTTTTGCATCCTCATTGTCGGATGCTGAATTTCTGGAAAACATCCAATATCTGCTGGATGTAGAAATAATTGTAGTCAAGGATTTCGGGTTACATATAAAACTCAGAATCTTTAACCATTTTCAAAATCAGCGGCACGCGGACTCCCCGCCTTAAAAGCGGGAAATCAGCATGATAGATGAGAAGTTAACGAGGATCAGAAAACGCGATCAATGGTCGCCATGCGCGGCAAACCAGGTGTTATTGCGCCAGTGGCGCCGCCAGATATAACCGAGCGACAGGCCGCGCAAAGCCAAAAATACCGCCAGCGACAGCCATAAAGCGTGGTTGCCAAACAGCGGCAGCGTAAGCAGCGTCACGCCAAAGCCCAGGGCGGCAACCGCCATGCTGTTTCGCATCTCGGCCCCGCGCGTGGCACCAATAAACATCCCGTCCAGCAGGTAGCACCAGACGCCCACCATCGGCAATATCACCTGCCAGGCAAGGTAGCGGTCGGCCTGCTGACGCAGCTCCGGCAAGGATGTCAGCAGCGCGACGATGTGTTCTCCGGCAACGGCATAGAGAGCGGCAAACGCCACCGCGACCAACCCGGCCTGCCTGCACGCTGCGCCCCAAACCTCCAGCAGTTGCCCACGGTTACGTGCGCCGTAGGCCTGGCCAGAATGAGCTTCCACCGCATAAGCGAAGCCGTCCAGCGCATAGGCGGTGAAGGTCAGCAGCGTCATCAGCACGGCGTTCACCGCCACAATTTCGCTGCCGAGGCGTGCGCCGAAGATAGTGATGGAGGCAAAGCAAATTTGCAGCAGCAGCGAACGCAGCATGATGTCGCGGTTCAGTGCCAGCAGCTTGCGTAGATCCCCCTGCCAGGCCGTTTTAAGGCGTGCCCAGCTAATGCCGCGCAGCTTCAGGACTTTGTGCACCATCAGCAGGCCGATGAAAAACGTGGCGTATTCAGACACCGCCGTCGCCAGCGCCGCCCCCTGCACGTTCATGTGCAGCCCCATCACCAGCCAAAGATCGAGCACGATATTGATAAGGTTTCCCACCACCAGCAGGATCACCGGTGCCCGCGCATACTGAACGCCCAGCAGCCAGCCCAACAGCACGAGGTTAGCCAGCGATGCGGGGGCACTCAGCCAGCGGATCTCCAGGAAACGACGAGCCTGATACAGCACCTCTTCGTTGCCGCCAACGACGTGCAGCGCGAGGGTGATCAGTGGATAACGCAGTAGCACGATGGCAAGCCCGGCGATCAGCGCCAGCATCAGCGGCTGAACCAGCGCGCGCGCCAGCCGCTGTGGATCGTTTGCGCCAAACGCCTGCGCCGTTAATCCGGTGGTGCTCATACGCAGAAACAGCAGCAGCATAAACAGGAAGCTGGTCGCCGTAGCGCCGATAGCCACGCCGCCGAGATAGGTCGGGCTGTCGAGATGGCCGATGACGGCGGTGTCAACCAGGCCCAGCAGCGGCACGGTAATATTGGAAAAAATCATCGGCAGCGCCAGTCGCCAAAGCGCACCATCCGTTGACGAGAAGAATCGCATGGGAATGATCCAGGGGAAAATAGAGGGGTTTAAAGCGGGTGGTACAGCAGGTTTACCGCACCACCAGAAGACGTGTTACAGCCATTCACCGTTGCGGATCACCCCGACGGCCAGACCTTCAATGCTAAAGTTCTGCTCGCGAAGATCGACCACAATAGGCTGGAATTCGCTGTTTTCAGGCAGCAGATGCACGGTGTTACCCTGCTTTTTCAGGCGTTTCACGGTGACTTCATCGTCGATACGCGCGACAACGACCTGGCCGTTACGCACGTCCTGCGTTTTGTGAACCGCAAGCAAATCGCCGTCCATGATGCCGATATCTTTCATCGACATGCCGCTGACGCGCAGCAGGAAATCGGCATTCGGTTTAAACAGCGACGGGTCAACCTGGTAGTGGCCTTCGATGTGCTGCTGTGCCAGCAGCGGCTCACCGGCGGCCACACGACCTACAAGCGGCAGGCCGCTTTCTTCTTCAACCAGCAAACGAATGCCGCGTGATGCACCGGAAACAATCTCGATGGCACCTTTACGCGCCAGCGCTTTGAGATGCTCTTCAGCGGCGTTTGGAGAACGGAACCCCAGACGTTGTGCAATTTCGGCGCGCGTAGGTGGCATGCCGGTCTGGTTGATATGATCCCGAATGAGATCAAACACCTCTTGCTGCCTGGTAGTTAGTGCTTTCATTCCGCCCCCTGGGTGTTTATACAGTTATGCTGTGAGTATATACAGCCCCGGGCGAATTTGAAACCACAAATTAAGCAAAAAACCAGCGACTTAAACTATTCTGGAAGGACTATCGCAAATGTGACCAAAGCAAGGTGGCCCAGGTCGCAACCGCAAGAATAATCGCTATCAATACCGCGGCTGAACCCATATCTTTGGCTCGCCCTGAAAGCTCGTGGTAGTCGGTGCCCACACGGTCGACCAGCGCTTCAATGGCGCTGTTAAGGATCTCGACAATCATCACCAGCACCACCGAGCCAATCAGTAAAATGCGGGTGATAGGATCAACGTCCAGCCAGCAGGCAATGCCGATGGCAATAACCGCCGCAACGCCTTCCTGACGAAATGCAGCTTCGTTGATCCAGGCCGCTCGCAGCCCCTTCCATGAGTAGCCTGCAGCCTTAATAATGCGGGTGATGCCGGTGGTATTATTCGCCATTAAAGGAAACCTTTTTAAATATTGAGCGTCAATGCTCATTGAGTCTAAATCGCAGCGCCACAGAAATTCCCCAGAGTTTCTGATATCCTTGCGGCGCATTTGCATTATTAACCTGAGGCTTTACATCATCTATGTCAGGCTGGCCAAGAATTTACTACAAATTACTGAATTTACCATTAAGCGTTCTGGTAAAAAGCAAGTCTATCCCGGCCGATCCGCAAACCGAGCTCGGTCTGGATCCCTCACGCCCGATTATGTACGTCCTGCCCTACAATTCTAAGGCAGACCTACTGACGCTGCGTGCCCAATGCCTGGATCACGACCTGCCGGACCCGCTGGAACCTTTGGAAATTGACGGCGTACTGCTGCCGCGCTACGTGTTTATCCACGGCGGCCCGCGCGTCTTTACCTACTACACGCCAAAAGAAGAGTCGGTAAAACTGTTCCACGACTATCTGGATCTGCACCGCAGCAACCCGGATCTCGATGTGCAGATGGTGCCGGTTTCCGTGATGTTTGGCCGCTCCCCAGGACGCGAGAAAGGGGAAATCAATCCGCCTTTACGTACCCTGAACGGCGTCCAGAAATTCTTTGCGGTTTCGTGGCTGGGCCGCGATAGCTTTGTCCGTTTCTCTCCGCCGGTTTCGCTGCGCCGCATGGCGACCGAACACGGCACCGACAAAATTATCGCCCAAAAACTGGCTCGCGTGGCGCGTACCCACTTTGCCCGCCAGCGTCTGGCCGCAGTAGGCCCACGTCTGCCGGTTCGCCAGGATCTCTTCAACAAGCTGCTGGCGTCAAAAGCGATTGCCCGCGCGGTAGAAGACGAAGCCCGCAGCAAGAAAATCTCCCACGAAAAAGCGCAGCAAAACGCCGTCGCGCTGATGGAAGAGATTGCCGCCAACTTCTCCTACGAAGCCGTACGTTTAACGGACCGGGTTTTAGGCTTAACCTGGAACCGCCTCTATCAGGGCATTAACGTGCACAACGCCGAGCGCGTGCGCCAGCTTGCCCATGACGGCCACGAGATTGTCTATGTGCCCTGCCACCGCAGCCACATGGATTATCTGCTGCTCTCCTACGTGCTTTATCACCAGGGGCTGGTTCCGCCGCATATCGCCGCCGGGATTAACCTGAACTTCTGGCCGGCCGGCCCGATTTTCCGCCGCCTGGGCGCCTTCTTTATTCGTCGTACCTTCAAGGGCAACAAGCTTTACTCTACGGTGTTCCGCGAGTACCTCGGCGAGCTGTTCAGCCGTGGCTATTCCGTGGAGTACTTTGTCGAGGGTGGCCGTTCCCGTACCGGTCGCCTGCTGGATCCGAAAACCGGCACGCTGTCGATGACGATTCAGGCAATGCTGCGCGGCGGCACCCGTCCGATTACCCTGGTGCCGATTTACATCGGCTACGAGCACGTAATGGAAGTGGGCACTTACGCGAAAGAACTGCGCGGTGCGACAAAAGAAAAAGAGAGCTTCATGCAGATGGTTCGCGGCCTGAGTAAGCTGCGTAACCTGGGTCAGGGCTACGTTAACTTCGGTGAACCGCTGCCGCTGATGGCCTACCTGAACCAGCATGTGCCGGAATGGAAAGATTCTATCGATCCGATTGAAGCGATTCGCCCCGCCTGGTTAACGCCGACGGTGAACAATATCGCCGCCGACCTGATGGTGAGAATCAACAACGCAGGGGCGGCCAACGCCATGAACCTGTGCTGTACCGCGCTGCTTGCCTCACGCCAGCGCTCACTGACCCGTGAACAGCTCACCGAACAGCTGGACTGCTACCTGAACCTGCTGCGCAACGTCCCATATTCTCCGGACGCTACCGCCCCAACGGTCTCCGCAAATGCGCTGATCGACCACGCCCTGCAGATGAACAAGTTCGAGGTGGAGAAAGACACCATCGGTGACATCATCATTCTGCCGCGCGAGCAGGCCGTGCTGATGACCTATTACCGCAACAACATCATGCATATGCTGGTGTTGCCGTCGCTGATGGCGTCCATCATCACCCAGCATCGCCATATCTCACGTGCCGAGCTGCTTCGTCAGATAGAAGTCGTTTATCCGATGCTGAAGGCCGAGCTGTTCCTGCGCTGGGAAAAAAGCGAGCTGGGCAGAGAAATTGATGCGCTGATCGCGGAGATGGAACGTCAGGGGCTGGTGATGGTTGTTGACGATGAAGTACAGATCAACCCTAACCGTTCTCGCACTCTGCAGCTTCTGGCAGCGGGCGTGCGCGAGACGGTTCAGCGTTATGCCATTACCTTCTGGCAGCTGAGCGCCAACCCGTCGATCAACCGCGGGACGCTGGAGCGTGAAAGCCGTACGGTGGCGCAGCGTCTGTCCGTTCTGCACGGCATTAACGCCCCAGAGTTCTTTGATAAAGCCGTCTTTACCTCGCTGGTACTGACCCTGCGCGATGAGGGCTACATTAGCGATACCGGAGATGCAGACGCGACCGAAACCATCAAGGTGTACCAGATGCTGGCAGACCTGGTGACCTCGGATGTACGTCTGACTATCGAGAGCTCAGCCTCCCAGGACGCTGTTTCCTGATTCGATAGAAACGAAAAAGGCGGGTCGGCATTATGCGTCGACCCGCCTTTTTTATTGCCTGAGCACTCAGAAATGCAGGTAGCTCAGTACCAGCCCAATAAACAGTACCAGGCCCACGTAGTTGTTGTTCATAAACGCTTTAAAGCAGCCTTCACGCTCGCGCCTGGCGATGAGTTTTTGCTGATGAATAAACAATCCACCCGCCAGTAAAATTGACCAGTAGAACGCGCCACCCAGGCCGTTTAGCCAGCCAACTATTCCCATCAGCACCATGGTCGCGATTTGCAGCAGGCCGATAATCAGCTTGTCGTGACGGCCAAACAGAATAGCCGTCGACTTAATGCCAATCTTCAGGTCATCGTCACGATCGACCATCGCATACTGTGTGTCATACGCCACGGTCCAGCAAATATTCGCCAGGAACATCAGCCAGCAGCTGAGCGGCACAGACTCGCTAGCCGCGGCAAAGGCCATTGGAATCGACCAGCCGAAAGCCGCCCCCAGCACCACCTGAGGCAAATGCGTGTAGCGCTTCATAAACGGATACACCC
This sequence comes from Cedecea sp. P7760, assembly GCF_013386425.1. Lineage (NCBI taxonomy): Bacteria > Pseudomonadati > Pseudomonadota > Gammaproteobacteria > Enterobacterales > Enterobacteriaceae > Cedecea > Cedecea sp. P7760. The sequence goes on from NZ_JACARU010000007.1 coordinate 89,177, forward strand.
ATGCCAGCGCCAGCCCTGCTATCGACAGCAGGATAGTCATGGTGTTGAGCGTCAGCACCAGCAGGAAGGCAAGGCCCACCAGCACGACAAACAGGATCTTCGCTTCTTTCTCTGAAACCGCCCCGCTGGGCAACGGGCGCTGCGCGGTGCGCTTAACGTGGCCGTCGAACTTACGGTCGGCATAATCATTCACGACGCAGCCTGCGGCGCGCATCAGCCAGACGCCAGCGATAAAGACAATCAGGTTCATCAGCGACGGCAGGCCCGGCGTTGCAACCCAAAGCGCCCACAATGTTGGCCACAGCAACAGCAGAGCGCCGATTGGCTTATCGGTGCGCATCAACCGGTGGTAGGCCAGAAGCTTTCCCTGGTTAAGACTCCACTCCATTATTTTTCCTCTTCGTACAGCGGAGACGCTGGCAAAAACAGTTCGGTCAGCAGCAGCGGTTTGCCGGAGAGCCTCAGCCGGGAGCGACGCCCCCAAAGTTCAGCGCTGCGGCCAATTTCGATGTAGTCGCGCGTCAGGGTTGATGAGCTAAACAGGTAGCGCCCGAGCGGCGTATTGCCAAGCTTTTGCAAGGCCAGCTCGGGACCCTCTAGCGTGGTTTCAGGCACAACGGTGCGCCCAAGTAGCCAGGGTTCATCATCACCACAGAGAATAATTTCCCGCAGCCAGTAGCGCTCAGAAGCAGGCAATAGCCCGACTTCAGGCATATCACTGCCGGCCGGGAAAAAACCTTCGCGCACAATGCGGACGGTGACTTTGCTGCAGTGCTGTTCGAAGCGTTTCGTCATCGAATCTTCCAGCAAGAGCCAGTCAAGATAAGCGGAGCTAAGCCCTTGCGGGACCTCCGTAAAGAAATTCAGGGCGCGCAACGGCGACAGCGCGTCGGACATGGGAATACTCTCCGATATATAACCTGGAGGCATTGTAACGCAGAACATCCCCGTGGGGGCAGACAATGGCAGCACCCGCGGCAAATATCGCAACAATTGAGCAACAGAAGAGCAATCTTAGGTAAGGGAGTACAACCCCCCTGTGGCTCGAATTATGACGGGGAAAAAAAAGGTGCGCCTGAGCGCACCAATACTTCAAGCATCAGCAACGTGGGGAGATGGTTACCCCTTGCCTTTTACACTGCTGATAAAAGTTTTACGGGCGGAGGTGGAACCCAGACGCTCGGCTTCATTCAGCAGTTTCAGGGCCTTATCGATGTCGCCTTTATCCACAGCCTGTTTAATCGCGTGGTTAAAATAGCTTTCCGTATCATTGAGCATCGGCTCGCTCTTCGCGGCCGGTGCCGGAGCAGGCGCGGCCACTGGCGCTGAAGCGGCAGCCGGTGCGGAGTAAGCCGTCGGCGGCGCTACGTTGCCCACGACAACAGGTTTCGCATCGGATCCACCGAAGATTTTGCCGATCATGATGTTGCCGCTGTTCTGTTCGGTTTTGACCTGCACCGTCAGCGTACCTTGCCCACTGTGACGGGCAACCGGGTCGGCAACGTCAGGAATGGCGTTGCTTGCACCTTCGGCGTAGAGCTTCGCCGGGTTAATCATGCGGGTAGTCTCAGTCAGATCGTGTTTGGTGGTGTACACCAGCATATAGATCTGTTTCTGCCCCATCATCGGGGTCAGCTTCATGACGTTTTCCAGACGGTTGCCGGAGGTCATACCCGGCTTCTGGTACTGGAAGTAACTGCTCGGGAAGAAAGCAGAAGGCTGCATCTGCCCGTCGAGAATCAGGACGTTTGGCGCATAAACGCTTAAGTCTTTTACCAGGCTGGTCAGCGTGATTTCCAGTGAGCCCTGATCGGCTGGCAGTATGAATGCCGCCACGCTACCGGAGAGTTCACCTACGTTAAGGCTGGCCGAAGAGGCACTCAGGACCACATCCTGACTGACGGGCGGCATCAGCGGGACCCACGGCAGGCTCTGTAATTTTTCCGCAGGAATAGACGGTGCGGTTGAGACGTTTTGCGGGTTAATCGCCGCGTTGGCGGCAAATGAGGCCGGCACGGACGATAAGCCCAGGACGGGAAGCAGGCAAAGCGCGAGAAGATGTTTTTTCATTGTTTTATCCTCGAAGCGAACCCGCCTCCTTCAGGCAAAAAAGAGACGGGTCAGGCATGTGAAACTGGCGGGCGCTATGCACCCGCACAGCGGGTTAACTTACCACCAGACTTCCATCTGAGCACCGAAGGTCACTTCGCTGTCGTTGCCACGGCTGAAAGTACGGGCGCTGGTATCGCTGAAAGCAGTACCGGATGAGGCATTTGCCACGTAGTTGGCATCACCCACATTGCCGGAAGAGTAACCCCACTTCTCATCCCACTTGGCGTAGGTCGCGAAGACGCGGATGGCCGGACGAGACCAGATGCTGTTCCCCGCCTGCCACTGTTGTGCCAGGGTAATTTTGTACTGGTTGTTGCTCTTGTCGGTCAGCTGAGACTTCACGTTGTCATAGCCAACTTCCAGCAGGGTGCTCATGATTGGCGTCCATTTGTACATAGGACGAACGCCCACGGTCCACCACTTGGTGCCGTTGCTATCATCGCGGTTGATATCCTGGTACATACCCACATACATCAGGCCCCAGGTATCGTTGAAGTCGATAGCACCGTGGTCGATCACGCGCAGCATTTTGCCGTCGTTGTTTTTGGAGGTATCAGGACGTCCGGTACCGTTGGTTTGTGCCATCGCATTGGTGCCGTACTGCACCACAAATTTGTTCAGGCTGGTGCCAAGGAAGGTCTGAGTATGTTCCACGGTACCCAGCCAGCCATTGGAGGTAGCATTCTGATCGACTGAATCGTAGTGATCGGTATTATTTGCACGACCGTAATCAAAACCGACTTCCAGAGAACCGCCTGGGTTCACTTCCATCTGGCCTAAACGGATATCGAAGATGTCATTCGACTTGTTTTTCTTACGGGTTTCGCCGTCGATAAAGGCCTGAGAACCGCCAGCTTCACCGTTACGGGTTGCGGCCAGGGAGAGTTTACCGAAGCCCAGGTTGATGTCTTCAAGACCGGCACCCGGACCTGAAACGTCCCAGTAGTAGAAGTCGATCATGTGCACGTCATGACGTTTGTAGTAACGCTTACCTGCCCAGATGTTGGCCCCCGGCAGCGCGTCAATCAGGTTTTTACCCACCACGTTCATCTGGCGCACGCGCGGACCACCGTTGGTGTCCTCGTCATCGTTCAGCTGGTCGGTGGCGTAACCAATCATGGTGTCAACGTAGAAGCTTTTTTCACCTTCTTGCCAAACCTGCTGACCTAACTCAACTTCAGCATAAGTTTCGCACTCGTTACCCAGACGGTATTTAGAGCCAGCACCTGTCGCTTTAAAACACTGCTGCTCGCCGCCGCTACCTGTCCAGCCAATACCTGAACGTGCATAACCCTTGAAATCAACGGCGCCAGCCTGTGCAGACACAATGCCTGCAATAACGGCGACCGCCAGTGGGAGTTTGCGCAGAGTAATCATCATTCTATCTCCTGAGATCATTGCTTTTCTTTTTTATGGGAATGCTTAAACGCCGGGCTCTTGATGCAACCGACGACATGCGGTGCCATCTTCTCGGAACAGATGGCAACGCTCTGGCGGCAGGCCAATAGCGAATGTGGCACCCTCTTTTACCAACACCACGTCATTCTGGCGGTAGACCAGGTTCTGACGAATGGCGGGGATTTGGATGTGAATCTGAGTCTCATGTCCCAACTGCTCAACGACCTGCACTTCCCCTTCAAGGGTGACATCAGCAATGTCGCTCGGCAGCAGGTGTTCCGGGCGGATGCCAAGAGACATATTGGCGCCTACCTGAACGTTGCGGCTTTCTACCGGCAGCCAGACATGCTGACGGTTAGGCAATTCCACCTGCACCTGATCAATGGCCGTCGCGGTCACTTTTACCGGCAGGAAGTTCATTTTTGGCGACCCGATAAAGCCCGCCACAAAGCGGTTTGCCGGGTAGTGATACAGCTCTAACGGTTTTCCGACCTGCGCGACGCGTCCGGCGTCCAGCACGACGATTTTGTCGGCCAGGGTCATCGCCTCAATCTGGTCATGGGTCACGTAAATCATCGTGCGGCCCAGGCGCTTGTGCAGACGGGATATCTCGATACGCATCTGCACGCGCAGCGCCGCATCGAGGTTTGAAAGTGGTTCATCCAGCAGGAATACGCGTGGCTCCGCTACCAGGGTTCGGCCAATGGCCACGCGCTGGCGTTGCCCCCCGGAGAGCGCTTTTGGGCGTCTTTCCAGCAGGTGCGCGAGCTGCAGGGTTTCAGAAACCTGATTGACGCGCTGGTTGATATCGTCTTTTTTTGCCCCGGCCAGCTTCAGGCCAAAGGACATGTTTTCCGCGACAGAGAGGTGGGGATAGAGGGCGTACGACTGAAACACCATGCCAACGCCGCGTTCAGCGGGTGGAATGTCGTTCATGCGCTTTTCACCAATCATCAGTTCGCCGCTGGTGATGGTTTCGAGGCCCGCAATCATTCGCAGCAGCGTTGACTTACCGCAGCCTGAAGGTCCGACAAAAACCACGAACTCTCCTTCATTGATGTCGAGGTTGATATCTTTCGATACCACCACGTCACCCCAGGCTTTTGTTACGTTCCGCAGCTGTACGCTTGCCATTACCACTCCCTCATTACTGCCGCCTGCCGCTGGGCAGGTGATTCAATATGTGTCCGACTATGAGGGATCGCTACATTTGGTAAATCCTCCACCCTAACGCTTTTTTGTGGGGGAGGAGGCGGGAGGATGAGGAAGGGGCATCTGCAACCGGTTGCAGGTACCACAAGGGATTTTCGTGATCGCGGCTTCAGTTTTCAGTGCGTTTTTATGTGCGCCAGGACACATAACGGCCAGTTATGCAAAGCAGATCACAGATAACCACCCAGGGGCGTAGAGCAAAGGAGGATGAGAAGCGCTTGCCATCTCCGCAGACTTAACAACGTTAATCTGCACTACCCTATAAAGCGCACACCACCACTCAAAGGATGGGAACATGAAAATTAAAACCGGCGCCCGTATCCTCGCTCTGTCAGCCCTGACGACGATGATGCTTTCCGCCTCTGCACTGGCAAAAATCGAAGAAGGCAAACTGGTCATCTGGATTAACGGCGATAAGGGCTACAACGGCCTGGCCGAAGTCGGTAAGAAGTTTGAGAAAGATACCGGTATTAAAGTCACCATCGAACATCCTGATAAACTTGAAGAAAAATTCCCTCAGGTGGCAGCAACCGGCGATGGCCCGGATATTATCTTCTGGGCTCATGACCGCTTTGGCGGCTATGCCCAGTCCGGCCTGCTGGCCGAAATCACCCCAGACAAAGCTTTCCAGGACAAGCTCTATCCGTTCACCTGGGACGCGGTGCGTTACAACGGCAAATTCATCGCTTACCCGATTGCGGTAGAAGCGCTGTCGCTGATTTATAACAAAGACCTGGTGCCAAACCCGCCGAAAACCTGGGAGGAGATCCCAGCCCTGGATAAAGAGCTGAAGGCGAAAGGTAAGAGCGCGTTGATGTTCAACCTGCAGGAGCCGTACTTCACCTGGCCGCTGATTGCCGCCGACGGCGGGTATGCCTTCAAGTTCGAAAACGGCAAATATGATGTGAAAGATGTGGGCGTAGACAGCCCGGGCGCAAAAGCGGGCCTCGGCTTCCTGGTCGATATGATCAAGAACAAGCAGATGAACGCCGACACCGACTACTCCATCGCTGAAGCCTCGTTCAACAAGGGCGAAACGGCGATGACGATTAACGGCCCGTGGGCCTGGTCCAATATCGATAAGAGCAAAATAAACTACGGCGTGACGCTGCTGCCAACCTTTAAAGGCAAGCCGTCTAAACCGTTCGTGGGCGTACTCAGCGCCGGTATCAACGCCGCCAGCCCGAATAAAGAACTGGCGAAAGAGTTCCTTGAAAACTACCTGTTGACCGACCAGGGTCTGGCAGACGTAAACAAGGACAAACCGCTCGGTGCCGTGGCGCTGAAATCCTTCCAGGAGCAGTTGGCTAAAGATCCACGTATTGCTGCCACCATGAATAACGCCCAAAAAGGCGAGATCATGCCGAATATTCCTCAGATGTCTGCCTTCTGGTATGCCGTGCGTACCGCAGTTATCAACGCCGTTAGCGGTCGCCAGACCGTTGATGCTGCGCTGAAGGATGCTCAGGGACGTATCACTAAGTAAAGCTTGCCCCTCACCCCGGCCCTCTCCCCATAGGGGAGAGGGGGGAATTTGGATTGAGTCCGGCCCTTTCTATCCCCTCTCCCCTATGGGGAGAGGGTTAGGGTGAGGGGAAATAATACGCTGTAGAGGAACACCCCATGGATGCAGTTAAAAAGAGCCGCTGGTGGCAAAGCGAGGGACTGAAATGGTCAGTCATCGGCGCGTTGGGCCTGCTGGTTGGCTATCTTGTGGTTTTAATGTACGCCCAGGGGGAGTACCTGTTCGCCATTATGACGCTGATTTTAAGCTCACTTGGCCTCTATATTTTTGCGAACCGCAAGGCCTACGCCTGGCGCTATGTGTACCCCGGCATGGCCGGCATGGGGCTGTTCGTCCTGTTCCCGCTCATTTGCACCATTGCTATCGCCTTTACCAACTACAGCAGCACCAACCAGCTGACGTTTGAACGCGCGCAGCAGGTGCTGATGGACCGCCAGTATCAGGCGGGTAAAACGTTCAATTTTGGGCTTTACCCGAACGGTAACGAGTGGACGCTGGCGCTCACCGACGGGGAGAGCGGTAAAAACTATATTTCGGACAAATTCACTTTTGGCGGCGCACAAAAAATCCAGCTGAAAGAAGCAGACGCCCTGCCGGAAGGCGAGCGCGGCAACCTGCGTGTTATCACCCAAAACCGCCAGGCGCTCGGCCAGATAACCGCCGTCCTGCCGGATGAAAGCAAAGTAGTGATGAGCTCGCTGCGCCAGTTCTCCGGCACGCGCCCGCTCTACACCCTGGCGGAAAACGGTGAGCTGACCAATAACCAAAGCGGCGTAAAATACGCGCCAAATGAGCACATCGGCTATTACCAGGCGATTAACGCCGACGGCAGCTGGGCCGGTGAACAGCTAAGCCCCGGCTATACCGTTACCATCGGCTGGAAAAACTTCCTGCGCGTGTTCCACGACGACGGCATCCAGAAACCGTTCCTCGCCATCTTCGTCTGGACGGTTATCTTCTCCGTGCTGACGGTGATTCTGACCGTTGCGGTCGGCATGGTGCTGGCCTGCGTGGTGCAGTGGGAATCGCTGAAAGGCAAAGCCGCTTACCGCCTGCTGTTGATCCTGCCGTATGCGGTACCGTCGTTTATTTCGATTTTGATTTTCAAAGGCTTGTTCAACCAAAGCTTCGGCGAAATCAACATGATGCTGAGCGCGCTGTTTGGCATTAAACCGGCATGGTTTACCGACCCGATAACCGCCCGTTCGGTGATCATCATCGTCAATACCTGGCTTGGCTATCCGTACATGATGATTTTGTGCATGGGACTGCTGAAGGCCATTCCTGACGACCTTTATGAAGCCTCGGCGATGGACGGCGCTGGTCCATTCCAGAACTTCTTTAAAATCACGTTGCCGCTGCTGATTAAGCCGCTAACGCCGCTGATGATTGCCAGCTTTGCGTTTAACTTTAACAACTTTGTGCTGATTCAGCTGTTGACCAACGGCGGGCCGGACCGGCTCGGGACGACCACGCCGGCAGGCTATACCGACCTGCTGGTGAGCTACACCTACCGCATCGCCTTTGAAGGCGGCGGCGGCCAGGACTTCGGCCTCGCCGCGGCTATCGCTACGCTTATCTTCCTGCTGGTTGGGGCGCTGGCTATTGTGAACCTGAAAGCCACCCGCATGAAGTTTGATTAAGGAACCTGACCTATGGCTATGGTGCAACCCAAATCTCAAAAGCTGCGTCTGTTTCTCACGCACTTTCTGCTGCTACTGTTTATCGCGGCAATCATGTTCCCGCTGCTGATGGTTATCGCCATATCTCTGCGTCCGGGTAACTTTGCGACCGGCAGCCTGATCCCGGACCAGGTGTCCTGGGAACACTGGAAACTGGCGCTGGGCTTTAGCGTCGAGCATGCCGACGGCCGCGTGACGCCGCCGCCGTTCCCGGTCCTGCTGTGGCTGTGGAACTCGGTAAAAATTGCCGGCATTACGGCGATTAGCATCGTCGCCCTTTCCACCACCTGCGCTTACGCCTTTGCCCGTATGCGCTTCCCGGGGAAAGCGACGCTGCTGAAAGGCATGCTGATTTTCCAGATGTTCCCTGCGGTGCTGTCACTGGTGGCGCTGTATGCCCTGTTTGATCGCCTGGGCCAGTACATTCCGTTTATCGGCCTGAATACCCACGGCGGGGTTATCTTTGCTTATCTGGGCGGGATTGCGCTGCACGTCTGGACGATTAAAGGCTACTTCGAAACCATCGACGGTTCGCTTGAAGAAGCCGCCGCGCTGGACGGAGCAACGCCGTGGCAGGCGTTCCGACTGGTGCTGCTGCCGCTGTCGGTGCCGATTCTGGCGGTGGTGTTTATTCTTTCGTTTATCGGCGCGATTACCGAAGTGCCGGTGGCTTCTTTACTGCTGCGCGACGTGGACAGCTATACGCTGGCCGTAGGCATGCAGCAATACCTCAACCCGCAAAACTACCTGTGGGGCGATTTTGCCGCCGCGGCGGTGCTCTCCGCGATACCGATTACCGTGGTCTTCCTGCTGGCCCAGCGCTGGCTGGTAAGCGGCCTGACCGCCGGCGGGGTGAAAGGTTAACGTTTATCCCTGAAAGTCATTGGATTCATCTTTATGTCGTACCACTGCAACCCTCAACTTTGACCTTAGCACTTTATTCAGGCGGCCCCAGGGCCGCCCTTTTTTATTCTCGTTTCAGGCGCTGGCTGTTGCACAGCCAGAGCGTTATCACCAGCACCAGAATCGCCGCCGAATAAATCAGCACGTCGAGCGGCGATTTATGATCGATGATAATCAGGCGCACGATCGCGGTGATGCCGATGTAGACGAAGTAGCGCAGCGGGAAGTGATAGCCCGACTGAAAGTACTTCACAATCAGCGCGATAAACTCGAAATAGAGGAAGTAAACCACCAGCCCCTCGATAAACAGATACGAGCTGGCGTCATCCCCCGGCGTGAACAGCACGGTGGCCAGGTGAATGGTTTCTTTGCCCAGGAAGATAATCAGGATCAGCCCCAGGGCTAATAAACCCAGATTGAGCACCGTCTGCATGACGGTAGAAATCCAGGCAAAACGCGGTGTCGCAGGCATAACAGCCCCTCATTATTATTGTGGTATTGAGAGGCTGTTATACTTTGAAAATGTGATCTTGATCTAGTTTATTTACTTACCTTCACTAGCGGAAATTTTCACTGCGATCGCCGGTCATGCCGTACAGGTCAAACTTACGGCCCAGCATCTGCCCGCCGTCACGCGTCAGCGGCGTCCAGGTTACCTGAGCACGGCTTCGGGTTGGGTACGCCGAGAAGATATCCAGCGGAATATTGATATAGAAGCCCTTGGTAAAGTCCCCTTCCCCGTATTCTTTCTTCGACACATTGGTGATAGTGGCGTAGGTGCCCACCACAATGCCGCTGTCAAAGTGTTTAGAGATCTCCAGCGTGCCGCCCTTATCCTGCGCCAGGTACTGGCCAATACTGAGCTTAACCAGCACATCCTGAGCAAACGGTGGCGTCCAGTAGCCGGTGATATGCCCGGTTTTTGCGCTGTAATCGGTAAATTTCATCATGTCTTGCGAACTGCGCCAGTCACGCTGTTTGACGTAGTTGCCGTTGACGCCAATCGCCCAATTACTGTCCACCGGACGATACAGCAGCTCGGCCCCTGCGCCGCCATACATGGTTTCCAGATACCCCGCATAAACCTGGCCGTAGATCCCATGTCCGAAGTACTGGAAGTAGTTAGCCTGCAGGTTGTTGATGTAAACATCGTTTTCTACATACTCGCGAACGTGGGTACGCACGCGCGGCAGCGTGGAATCCATTGGCGGATTGGTGTAGTTAAATTTGTCGTAGTTATTGGCGACGTTGGCAAACAGGCTGCCGCTGGTTAACAGGTGGTCCGTCAGCCAGTAATCGACGTTCCCCATCACCCCAAGCTGGTACATGTAGAAGCTTTCCGGGCCGCCGATGGACTGATTGAGAATCGGATCTATCGAGTAGTTGAAGCGCGACTTCTCGATGTAATACCCCTGCTCGGTGCTTTCAGGCACCACGGGCTCAACGCGTTTTTGCACCAGCGTAGTTTCATGCCCCAGCGGTTCGCCTGCAAGGTGATTGCGCAGGCTGGCCACGTCCGTTTCTGTGGTCACCTGCGGCAGATTAAGGCGGCTTTCGGTTATGCGGATAGTACGAATATTATCCGGCAGGTCATTCATGATAATGCGGTTGGCACGTTCGATACCTTCGCGAGAATTACGGTATTTCACCTGCTCGCCCGTGACATAAAGCGTGTCACCTTTAACCTGAATATTTGGGTTAACCAGCCCGGCGTTGTACTTCAGATCTGTCAGCTGGTTTGCCACCACGTTGTGCTGCAGAATTTCATCCTGCGGATGAGGCTGGTATTCAGGGCGACGGGAGTCGCCGTACCCCGGCTTGAGGTCGTTAAAATTGGAGCGCAGCGTCACACCGAACATAAAGGTATTGCCGCGCTCATAGCTCACGTTCACATCGGCCCAGTCGGCCACCCGGTAGATTGCCCCGACGTTGACGCTGCTACGCTGATCTATTTTCCCGGCAAATTCATGGCTGTAGTTGTTGCCTTCGTACTCAAGCTTCAGCCTGAGCGGCTGCCACGGCGTCTGGTACTCTACGCCCCCGAACAGCGACGTCGGGCCGTGGAACATGCCGCTAAAGTTGAAGGAGCCCGCCATGTTGTAGCTGTTATCGCGGTGACAATATTTGTCGCTGTATTCACACAAAGGGTTCTTGATATTGCCACTGGTACCCAAATATCCCCAGCCCATGCCGAGGCTAAAATCGAACGGCCCCCAGGCTTTGCTCGCCACCACATATTCACCGTCAAACAGCCCGGTACCGCCCAGATCCCGAATACCAGCGGACACCTGAGGTAGCCAGTACCCTTCTTCCCAAAGGCGGAATTTCACGTCAAACGCTTTGTCTTTGTAGGTCTGATTGCCCGAGAACGCCTGCACGCTACTGTAGTGGCGAGTACGCACGTCGGTATAGCGCAGCGTGGCCTCCATCCAGGGGAAAAGCTGCATGGAGGCGGAGTAGAAGCGGTACTGATCGTTATCGCGATAGTTGAGGTTGAATTCCCCTTCTGGCGCCATTCGCGCCGTGGGCGTTTGCAGCAGGCCTACGCCACCAAAGTCTGCCTGAGAGGGGCCAACGGGTGCCGGATACGTTTCGGCGCGGCAGGCGGAGGTCACCGCCAGCGCAATCAGGCTATACAGGTAACGTTTTTTCATTAATCCGGTATCCGATGGGTCAGGGTATTAAGAATTTGCTGGTTCAGCTCGTCAAAGGTGGAGCTGAAAAGGCGGTCGGAGAAACCAACAAAAATGAGGCTGCCCGGCGAGGGTTCGATATGGCGTTTATTCCAGTACGCCACCGGCGCTTTTTCGGTTTTGCCATTCGGGTAAATCACCCAGGCATAGCTTCTTTCGGCCCCGCTCAACAGGCTGATGTCGTCCAGATATTCATCGACGCTACGCCCGGGCGTGAAGGGTTTAATGCCGGGTGAGCTGACTAACCCCACCAGCGTAATCGTCGTGGGCTGTGGGCCAGTCCACAGGCTGTATTCTCCCTGCAGCGGCACGTTCGCCTGCGGGCGAAGTCGAACCCAGTCGGGATCCAGATTGACAAACTGCCGTCCCGTGACGTGGATTGCGCTGAGCTGCTGGCGCAATCCGTTGATTGCCGCGCCGTCGTCTCCGCCTTCATCAGCAGCGACTTCGCCGAGCCGGGCCAAAAGCTGCTGCTGTTTTTGTTCTTCTGCCGCGCTGGCCTGCCGTTCGCTGATAACCGCTCCCGGCCACCAGCTGCGGCTGAGTTCAGGGCGCGTCACTAAATCCGCCAGCCGCTCAGCGTCTTTAATCACCTGCGGCTGCGTTTGCGGTTTGGCATAAACCGTCACGGTACTTTCTGCGTGGCTAAAGGCGCTGGCGAAAAGCAGGGCTATCAGGGGAAAGGGGATTTTTTTCATTGTTTTGCCGCCTTCACAAGAAGCGTGGTGACAGGCCAGTAGCCCGGGCCCAGATACTGTTTTGATTTGCGGATTTGCCCTTCGTCGTCCACCCAGTAGCGGTTGGTCCAGCTTTTCCCTGCCGCGGTGACCTCTTCTTCAAGAACGCGCACTTTGGTCAGGCTGCTGCCGACTTTTACGGTATCGGTACCGTCAAATTCAAAGCTGGATGTGGCGGGGGCGTAACGTACCTGCTGGTGTTCTGTCCAGGCTATCTGCCGGGTCCAGCTCGCACCCTCCGTAATCTGTTTCACTTTCGCCAGCGGGTCGCTGCCCAGGTTGGTGACTTCCGTCAGGTTGTCGCCCAGCCCGGTGGTTTTCACGATGCGGCCATTTTGCGTGACGATGACCGCTCTGTCCTGCGTCACCCATTTCTGCTGGCCGTCTTCGTTATAAGCGAGCACCACGAACAGCTGCGGGCCGTTGTTGATGCTCATGTACTGGCTCGCGTAGCGCATCTCGGCAATTTCATCATCGGTAAGCTGTACGCCACCGCCTCCGGCAATACTGTTCCAAAGCGAGGTACCCAGCCCTCTGGTGGTCGCTGAGCACGCCTGGAGTAACAGACAGACAAAGAGTATTGCGAGTCGCTGCACGGTGATTCCCCGGTTTAAAATAACCACACCGAAGTGTGGTTATGGTTAAAAACACCCTAACGTTAACGGGTGGTGGTGCTGGTCGTGGTTGTTGTGGTGGTCCCGGTGTTAGAACCGTCGCCGCCACCGGTTGCGGCTAACGCCACACCGACCGCTGACCCAACAGTGCTGGCGCTGGTTGCAGCAGAACTGCCTGCAGACACAGAGGTCGCCTGCGCGCCGGCCGCGTCACCCACTGCTACAGGGTCAGCATTCGCCGCGCCGGCGGCTGCCAGCGTTAATATGGCTAAAGCGCCATAAAGGGTTTTTCTCATTACAATTTCCCTTCATTGAATGAATGGAGATTTACCCGAAAAGGTTTCAGGCGCGATCGAGTATACACAACACAATGTGATGAATTGGCCTGCGGGAAATAAGGGAGTAAAAATTAAATTGATAGACCTATTTATTTTACAAAAAAAACAATTAAAAACAAATAACTAAGGAATAAAAAGGCAATCTCAACTTCAAGATAATCTTAAATTAAAGACGTAGATTCGGCGCGGGAAAGATAATTTTCAGATTTACCTCAGGGTGGCAATATCAGAAA
>NZ_JACARU010000070.1:0-24532 GCF_013386425.1 Cedecea sp. P7760
TTTATTAACCCGTAAAGCTCCCTTTAGCCTCGGAATTATCGATATTGATAACTTCAAAAAAATAAACGACGGATACGGTCATCTTGTTGGCGACACGGTTTTGAAAGTTATCGCTGATATGGGCATGGGGCTGCTGGACGATTACGCGAAGCTTTATCGTTACGGCGGGGAAGAAATTGCCTTTATTTACTTCTCCGATAATCAGGTTAAAGCCATGGAAATTATGGAGTGCTGGCGTAAACAGGTGGAAAGTAAAACCTGGCGTGAGCAAGGACTGACCGTCACCTTCAGCGGAGGGGTTTGCCCGTGGCGCGGAGAGGGCTACGAGGCGCTTATCGAGAAAGCTGACAGGCTGCTTTATAAGGCAAAATCCAGTGGTAAAAATAAAGTGGTTATCGCGACCAGCTAAGAAAAGCCTGCACTAAGGAGTTGTTACATGGAGAAAAGCGCTGAGTTCATCGTTAATCGCGTGATGAAGAATAACTTCAGCATGGCTTTTGAGTCGTTGCTACAGCCTATTTTCGACACATCAAGTTTTAAGTGTGTCGGAACCGAAATGCTCATCCGGGGCGTGCATCGCCGGGCCCTTGTCGCCCCGGATCTGTTTATTCACCGTCTGGAAGACAATGGCGGCATCGTTTCTTTGGGTGAGCATATTATCGCCACGGCTTTTAGCTACATGAAAGACGTCATCATGCCGCATAACAGCAGCTATTTAATGCACCTTAATCTTTCACCCGTGCAGTTGAATGACGTCGGTTTCGCCGGACGGGTTATTGCCCTCGCAGTGCAGCGCATCGTGTTTGAGATAACGGATAACCATCTTCCGTTAGATGACGCCGGGCGTGAAAATGCCGTTCGCCTTCGCGAGGCTGGCTTCTTGCTGGCGTGGGATGATATTCACAGCGTTGAGCAGCTGCAGGACAGGCTGGCCCAGGTGGATACGAACTTCATTAAGCTCGACCGCTCCTGTTTCAAGGCGACGTGCAGTGAGGAAACGCTGCGTATTGTCAGACGTGCGCAGGAGAGTGAAGTGGATGTTATTGCCGAAGGGGTGGAAACCTTTTCGCAGATGCAAATGCTGTTCAATAACAATGTCAGAATGGCACAAGGCTATCTTTTCTCGCGCCCCCTCGATCGGGACAGTTTTCGCCATAAGCATTTGCTGACGCCGGAAACCTGATTCCCTAGTGAGCCTGCTCACGGCAGGCTCGCTTCACCGCAAATCAGAACACTTTCTTGAAAGGCTTCACTGCAACATGAGCGTACACGCCTGCGGCGACATACGGGTCGGCGTCAGCCCAGGCCTTTGCCTCTTCAAGGGAGGCAAACTCGGCAATCACCGTTGACCCTGTGAAACCTGCCGCGCCAGGGTCGTTGCTGTCGACGGCTGGCATCGGGCCTGCGGTGAGCAAGCGGCCTTCATCGCGCAGCAGTTGGAGACGGGCAAGGTGAGCAGGGCGGACCGACAGACGTTTTTCCAGCGAGTCGGCAATATCTTCAGCATAAATGACGTACAACACGGGCACACTTCCTTCTTGATGTTGGGTTGTAAACCACGGTAAGTGAATGCCGTGCAGACTGCAATTGAAAGATAAACAGGATGTTAAATCCTTGAGATAATTAAGGGAAAAGTGCTTAGTGGGCAGGAAAAAATGCCTCTCAGGACGATGCGTTGTTGAATATGATTGCTATTTGCATTTAAAATTGTCGTCTCTTAAAGATACTGAAACCATTATGACGTCAATGACCCTTGATTTACCTCGCCGCTTTCCGTGGCCGACTCTTCTCTCCGTCGGGATTCATGGTGCCGTTGTGGCCGGGTTGCTCTACACCTCGGTACATCAGGTTATTGAGTCCCCAGCGCCTTCGCAGCCCATCAGCGTCACGATGGTCGCTCCGGCTGACCTTGAGCCTGCGGTTGTTCCGCCCCCGCCACAGCCGGTAGCGGAACCCGAGCCTGAACCTGAGCCAGAACCGATTCCTGAGCCGCCGAAAGAAGCCCCGGTGGTCATCCACAAGCCGGAGCCTAAACCCAAGCCGAAGCCTAAACCGGTGAAAAAAGTCGAGCAGCCGAAGCGTGAAGTTAAGCCGGTTGAGACTCGGGCGGCTTCTCCGTTTGAAAACAACGCTCCGGCACAGCCATCGCCAACCCCGGCGGCAAAACCGGCGCCAGCAGCACCGGCACCGTCGGTGAATACCGGGCCACGTGTGCTCAGCCGCGACAGGCCTCAGTACCCGGCGCGTGCCTTTGCGCTGCGCATGGATGGCAACGTACGCGTGAAGTTTGACGTGGATGCGGACGGCCGCGTGAACAACGTGGAGATTCTTTCCGCTCAGCCTGCGAATATGTTCGAACGTGAGGTTAAGCAGGCGATGAAAAAATGGCGCTACGAAAGCGGTAAGCCAGGGCAGGGCATTACCGTCAACATCAAGTTCCGCATTAGCGGCGGTGCAAGCGTGGATTAATCTCCACCCGTTCATCAAAAAGGCTGCATATGAAAATGTGTGGCCTTTTTTCTTTTCTGACTTCTTTTTATTTTATTGTTGATGGTTATTCGAACGACTTTTTGTTTTCTTATCATTTTATTAAAAACAGTTAGTTAGTTAGTTATTTTCATGTCACTTATCTTAAATTTTAAAATAGACTTATCGCAAATTAACTACCAATAATAATAGGATTTTAATTTAAGACTTTTCTTATTTGAGTGTGGGCTGGCATACTTAAATGAAATGACAAAAAACTTACTTTAACTTTATGCGCCACTCCCATAAAGCCGTTCTTTTGTACGCGCTATCTTATTATCCTTTGAGCTATGCCGCACCGCTAACGCCTGCCGACAGGGATACGGTTCTCCAACAGCAGCAGGATTTACTGCTGCAAAACCAGCAGCAGCGCGAAGAGATCCAGCGAAGCCTCAAGCCCCGGCTGGCAAGCCCTGCAGTGGGGCCAGAGCAGGGCCCCTGTTTTACAATCCGCCAAATCGTTATTGATAACGCCACGCTGCTTTCCGTGCGTGACCAGAACAGATTAATCACTCCCTATATTAATCAATGCCTCGGCATGGCGAAGATCAATAATCTCACGCGTGATATTTCTGACTGGTATATCAGCCGCGGATATATTACCAGTCGCGCATTTCTGACCGAGCAGGATTTGTCAGGAGGCACGCTGCATATTGCCGTGCTGGAAGGGAAGCTGCAGGCCATTCACATAGAAGGGGCTTCTTCGCGTCAGCTTAAAATGGCTTTTCCAGGGCTTGAAGAAAAAATACTCAACCTGCGCGATATTGAGCAGGGCATGGAACAAATTAACCGGCTGCGGGCCACGCCGGTACAAATTGAAATATTGCCTGGCGAGAAAGCGGGTGAGTCGATTGTTAATCTCACCGCAACCCCGGAATTCCCGCTACAAGCCGCGCTGGGATTTGATAATAGCGGGCAAAAAAGTACCGGCACCGGGCAGCTTACCGGCTCGCTGACCGCCAATAACCCGTTAGGGCTGGCCGATAAATGGTTTGTCAGCGGCGGGCGAAGCAGTGACTTTGCCAATGACTACGACGCGCAAAGTTTTCAGGCCGGGGTCAGCGTGCCCTGGGGCTATAGCCTGGTCGATTACAGCTACGCCTGGAGCGACTACCTCACCACCCTCAACAACAAAGGCTATCTGTGGCGTTCCACGGGGAGAGCCGAAACGCATCGCCTGAATCTCTCGCACGTGCTTTACCGAAACGGCGATCTGAAAACCGCCGCCACCATAGGCCTGACTCACCGCCTCAGCCGTAACTACCTCAATGACGCGCCGCTGCTCAGCAGCAGCCGCAAGCTCACCAGCCTGCAGTTCGGCCTTAACCATACGCAGAAAATTGGCGGCGGCGTGGCGACCTTTAACCAGTCATTCAGTCACGGCGTGCCGTGGTTTGGTGCCGAAAACGATAATGACAAACGTGATGATGCGCCCAGGGCCGGGTTTAAAAAATGGAGCCTGAGCGGCAGCTTCCAGCGCCCTCTGACGCAAAAAATGTGGTGGCTAACCAGCGTTTATGGGCAGTGGTCACCGGACCGACTTTACGGCAGTGAACGCTTAACGATAGGCGGTGAAAGCTCCGTTCGAGGCTTTAAAGAGCAATACCTTTCCGGCGACAACGGCGGGTATCTTCGCAACGAGCTGAGCTACTCCCTGTTCAGCCTCCCTTATCTGGGCGAAGTCAGCCTGAACGCGGCCGTGGACGGCGGCTGGCTGCGCAATGACAGCGACGATCGGCAGGCTTCCGGGACGCTTTGGGGCGCTTCTGCTGGCCTCTCCGTGGCCGGGCGCTATTACTCCAGCCAGTTCACGGTTGGTTCGCCACTCCACTATCCGGGCGATCTGGCCCCGGATCATCTTGTGATTTATTACCGCCTGGGCCTGGCAATTTAAGGTAAAGATATGGATAAGCACCCCGTTGGATTAGCGAAGCGCCTGTTAAGTTACCTCGTCATGTGCCTGATTGCCGGGCAGCCGGTGTTTCCGGCGGTGGCGGCAACCATTAACCCGGTTACGCCGGGCGCGCAGATGGATCAGGCCGGAAACGGTGTGCCGGTGCTTAATATTGCCACGCCAAACCAGGCGGGGATCTCCCATAACCAGTTCCAGGACTATAACGTCGGCAAAGAGGGGCTGATCCTTAACAACGCCACCGGGCAGTTGACCCAGACCCAGCTAGGCGGGCTTATCCAGAACAACCCGAACCTCAAAATGGGACAGGAAGCCACCGGCATCATCAACGAGGTCATCGGCGGCAATCGTTCTCAGCTGCAGGGGTACACCGAAGTGGCAGGGAAAGCGGCCAACGTGATGGTTGCTAACCCTTACGGCATTACCTGTAACGGCTGCGGGTTTATTAATACCCCCAATGCCACTCTGACCACGGGTAAGCCTCAGTTTGATGCGGCCGGGAATCTGCTCGCGCTGGACGTCAGCAAAGGCAGCATCACGATAGAAGGCCAGGGCCTGGACGCCAGCAAAAGCGACGCGCTGTCGATTATTGCCCGGGCAACGGAGGTTAACGCCGGGATTCATGCCAAAGATCTCAAAGTGACCGTGGGCGCCAACCGCGTTTCATCTGGAGGTGCAGTCACGCCGATTGCAGGAGAAGGCGTCGCGCCAGTGGTTGCCGTTGATACCGGTGCGCTGGGCGGAATGTATGCCAATCGCATTCACCTTGTTTCCAGCGATAAAGGCGTAGGCGTCAACCTCGGTAATCTTAACGCTCGCCAGGGCGACATTACCCTCGATGCCAACGGCAAGCTGGTGGTCAATAACAGCCTCGCGAGCGGCAACCTTACGGCGCAGGCCGATAGCGTTGTGCTGAGCGGGGAGCACAAAAGCGGGGGCGCAGCGCAGGTCAATAGCCGTTCTGACATCACCTTAGCCAACGGCCAATTAGCCAGCGACCAGAACATCACGCTGAACGGTAATGGGAAGCTGGCGCTGAATAACGGCACGCTGACCGCAGGCAATAACATTCATTTAAATGCCGCAGCAATAAGCTCAGACGCTGCCAGTGAAGCTAACTCTGGCGGTGCGATTCACGCCAGCGCGGCTACACGCATGGACAATGCCGGTAAGCTGACGGCGGGCGGCGACGTTGCGTTATCTGCTGACCAACTGGCAAATAGCGGCCAACTCACCGCCAACGGCGCATTAAGCGTCAAAGCAGGTAATTTTAACAATAGCGGGAACGTGCAGGCGCAGCACAACGTTCAGCTTGAACTCGGCACGTTCAACCATAGCGGCCAGCTGCTGGCTGGCACAGGGCTCACGGTTTCAACCGGGGATGCGTGGATCGACGGCATGCTCAGCAGCGGCGGCGACCAGAACGTCAGCAGTAAAAATGCGCTGAACGTTGGCCGTAATGGTCAGCTTTTGAGTAACGGTAAGCTGGCGCTTCAGGCCGATAGCTTTAGCAATGCCGGCACGGTGAATGGCAGGCAGGATGTCTTGCTAAGCAGCAGGCTGTTTAACGGTCAACAGGGAAGCTTGCTGGCCAGCGGCGGTCATCTTCAGCTGTTTGCACAGGAAATGCAGAGTGCCGGGCAAATTACCTCGCTGGGTGGGCTGACATTCGAGGGCGACCGGTTAAAAACCCTTGCTGGCGGGCAGCTGCAGTCGCAGGGCGACATGTTGCTGCAGGCGAGGGATTCCGCCTTCCTGGCAGGAACGCAGGCCGCCAAAGGCGATCTTACGGTGAGCACTGGCACTTTTACACACGCCGGGAGCACCAGGGGAAACAACGTTTCACTGCGGGCAAAACAGCTTGAAACCAGCGGCAGTCTCCAGGCCGACGGCACAATGTCGCTTAGCGCGGACAACATTGTGCAGCAGGCTGGTGGTGCACTACTGGCTCAAAAGAACCTGCAGCTTAATGGCAACAGCTTCACCAACCGTGGCTCGCTGGACAGCGATGCCTTAACGCTAGCTATCACCGGGCACATCGCTAACCAGGGCGACGGCAGAATCACCGCCCGCCATGGCCTGACGAGCACATCAGAAACCTTCCATAACGAGTGGCAGTTGGCGGCGAGCTCGCTTGATTTGTCTGTCCATAACGGCCTGACCAACAACGGTAGCGTACTGGCCGAGAAGAGCCTGAGCGTAACGGCGCCGGTACTCAACAATACCGGGCAGCTCGGGGGCTCATCTCTCGCGCTGGATACCACCTCTTTAGATAACAGCGGGCTGCTTCAGGGTGGGCAGAGCCTGACGTTAACCGCCGCAGATCTGACTAACCGCAGCGGCGGGAAAGTCATCAGCGGCAGCGGGCTTGAGCTTAGTATTCCGCAGTTAGCCAATGCCGGGCTGATTTCGGTAAAACAGGGACTGGCTATTGAGAGCCTGATGCTAGCCAACAGCGGCAATATCGAATCGCAGGCCATGACGCTGAACGTGGGGCTGCAGTTCGACAACCTGAGCGACGGCGTACTGCTGGCAGAAAAAACGCTGCAGCTCTCCAGCGCTAATGCTAATAACGCCGGCAGTCTTCAGGGCAAAAACCTGACGATCGATGCGGGGCAATGGAATAACAGCGGTCTGGCCACCGCAAACGAGCGCTTAACGGCCAGCGTCAGCGGGGAGCTGAAGAACAGCCCGGACGGGAAAATCATCGTCGGCAAGCCAGACAGCCAGGGCGCGATTGTGGGCGGGCAGTTTGATCTGACGGCTGGGCGCGTCACGAACAAGGGCTGGCTGCAAAGCGGTGGCGGCCTGAACCTCACCGTGCAGGAACTGGCGAACGCTGGCGTGATTTCTGCCGCTCAGGCGGCGGCAATAGAAGGCATGACGCTGGGCAACCAGGGCCGTATTGAAGCGCAGGATCTGCAGCTAAAACTTCGTGAAAAAGTGAATAACTTTACCGGTGCGGTACTGGTGGCAACGCGCAATATGCAGCTCACCACGCCTGAGCTGGATAATAACGGCAAGCTGATTGCAGACAGCGCGGTTGTGGACGCACAAAACCTGACTAACACCGGCTTGCTGCAGGGGAACTCAACGCTAACCGCCCGAGGCGATATCTTTAATAACGCAGCTGGTGGGGAAGTACTGGCCGGGGGGACTCTGGCACTCAATGCTCGCCAGATGACTAACTCGGGCAATGTTCAGGCTGACGCTGCGACGCTAAACGCCGGTCAACTCGCCAACAGCGGCAAGCTGCTCGGCTTATCCATCCTCAATCTGACCGCCACAGACAGCGTTTCCAATACCGGCAAAATTCTTGGCAAAGACAAGCTGGCTCTAAGCAGCGGAAGCCTGGAAAACCAGGGTACGCTGGCCGCCGCAGACCTCAGCGTGGAAAGCCAGCGTAACGTGAATAATGGCCTGTTACAGGGCGAAAAATCGCTACGCCTTAACGCCACGTCGCTCAATAACCTCCAGCAAGGAAAAATCATCAGCGGCAGCGGCCTGACGCTGGCTATCCCGGAGCTGAATAACGCCGGGCTGATTTCGGTTGAACAAGGGCTGGTCATTGACGGCGCGAACCTCACCAACGGCGGCAACATTGAAGCCAGCGATACAAACCTGACCGTTGACGCCCTGGCGAACGGCGGACTCATCCTGGGGAATCAGTCTCTTCGCTATCGGGGCAATAAGCTGACGAATACCGATACAGGCCAGCTTTTAAGTGACGGAGACATCGCCGTTAGCGCTTCCAGGCTGGAGACTGCGGGGCGTGTACAAGGCAGAAATATCACGCTGACCGGTGGGGCTCTCGGGGGTGAAAATACAGGGCAGATACTCGGCCGCGACGCGCTCAATATCTTGTTCGACGGCGCGTTTAACAACGGCGGTCGGCTTATCAGCCAGAACCAGTTGAACCTGAACTCGGGCCTTCTTGAGAATAGCGGCGTTATCGTGGCCGCTAAGCAGATTCAGCTGGCCGGTGAAAGCTTTAACAACTCCGGGCAAGTTATAGGTGACAACGTCACACTTCATTCCGTTAAGGGGCAAAACGACGGCCTGCTGCAGGGGGATAGCGGCCTGCAGCTCAGCGTTACGCAGTTTGGCAATGGTGCGGCTGGAAAAGTGCTGGCCGGGGGAGGGCTTGATATCAGCGGCATTCAGCTGAGCAACGACGGTGTGCTGCAGGGGCAAAGGTTTACGCTGCAAGGCGGAGATCTCACCAACGCCGGCTCGCTGTCTGGTAAAGATGCGCTTTCAATCAAGACCGATAAATCGGTCACCAACGATGGGCAGCTTCTGAGTCAGGGAGAGCTGCAGCTTTCAACCGGCCAGCTTAATAATAATGGCGTACTTGCCGCGGCAAAGGTGGGCGTTCAGGCCGACACGCTTAACAATACGGGAACGCTGCAGAGCAATAGCGCGCTGGAGCTTCACAGCGCCGCAGCGACAAACAGCGGCACGCTGCTGGCGAAGCAGGCGCTGAATCTCATCGGCACAAGCCTTAACAACAGCGGCACCGTTCAGGGCAACACGCTTTCGATTGCCGCACAAAACGGATTAACCAACCAGGCCACAGGTAAACTGCTGGCAGCCGACACGTTTGACTTCAATGGCGACGCGTTAACCAATAACGGCGTCGTTGCGGCGGATAACGCGCGTCTGGCGGTCAACATCTTCAATAACGGCGGGCTGATTCAGGGCAATAATGTCCTGTCGCTTTCCGGGGCAGAAGCAAAGCGGCCTCAGGCAATGTTTATGCGAAGCTTCGCCGTGGCTCAACCTCCGGCAGTTCGCGTCCTGAATAACCTGAACGGTGGCAGGCTATTAAGCGGCGGCAAGCTGGACATTGCCGCAGCCGATGTCAATAACACGGGATCTGTTCAGTCCCACGAAAATCTGACATTTACCGCTGACAGCCTGAATAACCAGGGCAGGCTTTCTGCCGGGAATTTGACGCTAAATATTGCCCGGCAGCTGAATAACCAAAACGGCGGCGTAGTCGCCGCGAACAATCTCGAGCTAAACAGCCGCCGGATTGATAACCAGGGCGTGCTGCAGGGCGACAATACGCTGGCGCTGAATACCCCGGAGTTCAACAACCTTGCTGGCGGCCAATTAATAACGGGGAGTTCGCTCAGCCTGACGATCCCGCAGATGGTCAACCTTGGCCTCATCTCCGTGAAGGAGGCGCTAACGCTTTCAGGCGCGAGCCTGGACAACCAGGGCACGCTGCAGGGCGGTAGCCTGACGCTGAACTTTACGGACAACATTCTCAACCGTAACGCGGCAAAACTCCTGGCAGAGAAAGGCCTTTCTGCGCAAACGGCAGACCTGAACAACGCTGGCATGCTGCTAGGCGACACCGTTGAGGTTAACGCCAACACGATAAATAACGGCGGATTGCTGCAGGGTAATTCTGCGCTGAAGGTGGGCTCTGTCACGCCATCAGCGCTGACGAATCAGAAAGACGGGAGAGTGATAACCGGCGGGCAACTGGCGATTAATGCTGACCAAATTAGCAATGCGGGCGTGATTCAGGGGCAGCAGCTGGGCGTGAAGGCCGCCAGCTGGAACAATAGCGGCAGCGCGCTTGGCATTAACGGACTGACGGCTCAGGTTGATAACCAGCTTACTAACGACGGACAGTTACTAAGTCAGGGCGTAAGCCGGATAACGGCGGGAACGTTAAGCAACGCCGGAGCTCTGTTGAGCGAAGGCAACCTCGATCTGACGCTGGCGTCCGGCCTGACAAATACCGGGGCGATGACGGCCAACGGTGTGGCGACCGTTACTGCTCCGGTCATGCTAAACCAGGGGCAGATAGTAGCGAAAAATCTCTCCCTCAGCGGTAGTTCGCTCAATAACAGCGGCGATATCAGCGGTGTCGAAGGGCTGGGACTCTCGCTGGGCGGCAACCTGGATGTGCAAACCGGCGGAAAGCTGCTGACCAATGGTTTGCTGGCGGTCGGGGCCAATATCCTTACCAACCTGGGCCGCGTTCAGGGCAATGCAATTACGCTTAACGCTGCGGCGCTGAACAACCAGGGGCGCATTGAAGCTAGTTCTGCTCTCAATGGCACGCTGCGCGGCAACCTGGATAACGGACAAAACGCGGTTCTGCTCAGCCAGGGAACCCTGGATCTAAGTGCGCAGCAGCTAACCAATAACGGGACGATGCAGGGGAACGGCAATACCCGCATCGATCTGCGGGATCGCGGCAGTAACCAGGGGCAGCTGCTGAGCGGCGGCACGCTGACGCTCAACGCGCCTGGCTTTACCAACGGCGGCTGGGTTCAGGGCTTTGCGCTTTGGCTTAACGCTGGCTCGCTGAACAATAGCGGAACGGTGCTGGCGCAACAGCAGGGTACGGTTGGCGGCAGCTATATCCTGAATAACGGCATGTTACAGGGCGCTAATTTAACCGTTAATCCAGGCCAACTGGATAACAACGGTACTGTCTATGCCACGCAGAATTTGGGCATAACGGCCACGCAGGTGAACAATGCTGCGGTCGCCCGATTGCTGAGTCAGGGCAACATGGGGATTAATGCCGGGAACACCAGCCTGCAGGGGCAGGTTGCGGCGCTGGGCAATCTTTCTCTTAACAGCCAGGTTAGCTATAACCAGCTGACAACCCTGGCGGCAGGCAACACTCTGGCGGTCAGTAGCCAGGGCGATATTAACGTGAATGGCCTGATGCAGGGTCAGGGCGTGCACCTCTCCGCCGCAGGCACGTTAAACAATAATGGTCAGGTTCGCGCGGGCTACGGTGAAAGCCATCTCAGCGCCGGGCAGCTTAACCTGAACGGCTCAGGCAGCGTGCAGGCGGGCGGCACGCTGCGTCTGACTAGCCAGAACGGCATAAACAACACGGGCTTCGTCGGCACTGCCGGTGATCTAATTGCCAGCGCGGGCGGCACGCTGCTCAACAGCGCATTGCTCTATGCGGGCAACAACATGAGCCTGTTTGCCAACAGTATCCGCAACTCTCGCGGCGATATCCTCGCGGGCAACAACCTCTGGATGCAGCGCGACGCGGCGGGCAATGCCAACGCGGAAGTGGTGAATACCTCAGGAAGTATTGAGACCCAGAACGGCGATATTTCTATTCGCACCGGGCATTTATTGAATGAACGGGATGGTTTCACCTATTCCGAAAGCCTGCAGAATTACCCGGGTAGCGGTGAGTCTTATCTAAATATCCGAGCTGGTGATATTGATCCACGTAAGCTGAAGTATAGCTACGGAGAAGTATGTACTGGTGGCGGAGGAATAAATAACAATGAACACTGTCGTCCCTCTGTTGCTTTGGCACTTAAGTCCCAGGATCAAATTAAAAGACTGTTGAGTGAAAAAACTGTCACTGCTGTAGCTCAGGGAGGAGCAGGACGAATTTCTTCCGGGAGAGATGCTTATCTGGCAGTAAATCAGCTGGAAAATAATGCAAGTAACATTCTTGCCAGAAACAACATGCAGCTTAGCGGCGAGACATTAAATAATCTGTCTGCGGTATCTGGGAAAACCTCTGTTTATCAGGTCTATAACACGCCCGTAAATACATCGTGTGTTAAAAACCCGGACACCTGCATGTCAGGATGGTCCAGTATTCCTGAAAACGGCAGCGTTTACAGTGTGACCCGTCATTACTCTGGTGCATCAGAAAAAACACTCTTTAAATACACGCTTCAGCCGGGGGTAATAACTGAAACATCCGGTGGCGATGTCACTTATCGCGCTGTGATTCAGGCTGGTGGCGCAGTCGTCGCTAACTTCAGCAACAATATCAGCAATACTTCTGTCTCAGCCAATACGCCGGGGTATACCCCAGGGAGAAGTGCTCCAGGGCTTAATTTAGCCGGTGGGCCAGGCGTAAACGGCGGTGCTCAGGCGGCCGATCTGAAAACGGGCACGAATAATAATGTGACCGCGCCGCCGGCAACGATTGATATACCCGGCAACGGTGACAATCCGGGTGATAACGGTGGATTAGCCGTCGTTGATAATCGTCCGAAGAGCAGCACTGACTATGGTCAGTCCGGCGGCAAGCTGGCGGAGATAAACCAGCAGAATGGTTCAGGCATTGATTTGGCAGGCAATCCGGCGGGCCTGGTTAATGGCGGCATCACCAATAATAACGGTGACACCGTAGAGCTGACAAAACAGCAATCGGGCGAGCCAGCACGTAATAAGAATGATGATATTGCTGCCGCGACGGCTCAGGTGATGGCGCTTTCCAGCGGGGGCAAAACGCCGCCGCCTCCGGGATACGATTATCGTCCGATCGAGCTGACGGATATTTCGGCAATTACCTCTCAGCTGACGGCCAACGGATCGCCGATTAAGCTCAGCGATTACCCGCTTCCTTCCAGTAATAACGGCTATTTCGTGGTCAATAAAGACCCGAAAAGTCCTTACCTGATCGTCACGAACCCTAAGCTGGAGGGGCTTGGAAAGCTGGATAACAGCCTGTTCAACGATCTCTATAAGCTGGCAGGCATGGCGGCGCCAAATGCTCCGCAGGAAACGCGTGCCACTTATACCGATACCAACAGGTTCCTGGGGTCGGATTATTTCCTGGCGCGCCTCAATTTACGCCCGGAATACGATTACCGTTTCCTCGGGGATGCGGCTTTTGATACTCGTTA
This sequence comes from Cedecea sp. P7760, assembly GCF_013386425.1. Lineage (NCBI taxonomy): Bacteria > Pseudomonadati > Pseudomonadota > Gammaproteobacteria > Enterobacterales > Enterobacteriaceae > Cedecea > Cedecea sp. P7760. The sequence goes on from NZ_JACARU010000070.1 coordinate 13,087, forward strand.
TGTCAGCAACCAGATCCTGAACCAGACCGGCAACCGTTACGTTAATGGCGTTGGTTCAGATCTGGAGCAGATGCAGTATCTGATTGACCATGCCGCTCAGGCACGCGACAAGCTGGGGCTAAAACTGGGCGTCAGTCTTTCAGCAGAGCAGGTCGCGGCGCTGGATTCCAGCATCCTGTGGTGGGAAAACGCGGTGATCGACGGGCAAAATGTCCTGGTCCCAAAACTGTATATCTCGCCGAAGGACGTCGTGGTTAATAACGGCAGCATGATCGCCGGAAATCAGACGATCCTTAACGCAGGGAATATCATCAATGACGGCAGCACGCTGCAGGGGAAAACGCTGCTTAGCGCCAGCAGCCAGAATGCCATCAGCAATATTAACGGCGGAGCGATTAATTCAGGCGGCAGCCTGCAGCTCAGCGCGCTGGGGGATATCAATAATATTGGCTCCACCATTGCCGGGCAGAAAGTAAGCCTTGAGAGCGTGGGCGGTAGCATCATTAACCAGACGCTGACCAGCCAATGGGATACCGGAGGGAAGGCAAGCGGGCGCAATAACCCGGTTCTGGCTTTCTCGAATACGGAAGTGGGTCCACTCGCCTCCATCAAAGCTACTGACAGCCTGAGCCTCAGCGCTGGCAAAGACATCCTCAATACCGGCGCTAACCTCAGCGCAGGTGGCGATATGCTGCTTAAGGCGCTGGATAATATTTCTCTTATGGGCAACCAGCTTGATGAGCGCAAGCAGGTCGGTAGTTATTTTGAACAAAACAGCGCCTACAAAGGAAGTTCAATCACTAGCGGCGGAACGCTTAGTCTGCAAGCCGGCCGCGATATTGCTGTTAAAGCTAGCAGTCTGTACGCAGAAGATAATGTGGGGCTGCAGGCCGGTCGGGACGTTAACCTGCAGTCTGCGGAATCAACGCACAGCGACAAATACACCGCGAAGAAAAAGGTCGAAATCAACGAATCCGTGCGTCAGCAAGGTTCTGAGATCGCCAGCGGCGGAAACACCACGATTATTGCCGGGCGCGATGTTAACACCCAGGCCGCGCAGGTCACCGCTCGCGGTGATATTGGCGTGGGTGCAGGGCGCGATATAAACCTCGAAACCGCCACCGACAGCGATTATCACTACGACGAAGAAACCAAAACCAAAAAAGGGTTCCTGAGCAGCAAAACGACCCACACTATCAACGAAACCAGTTCGACTCGCGAAGCCGGAACGTTGCTGAGCGGCGATAACGTGACGCTGAAAGCGGGTAACGACCTGTTGGTGAAAGGCTCGTCCGTAGTGGGCGACGGCAATGTGGCGCTTAACGCGGGTAATAACGTTGATATTGTGGCCGCGACGGACACGGATACCTCCTGGCACTTTAAGGAAACCAAAAAGAGCGGCCTGATGGGCACCGGTGGCATCGGCTTTACCATCGGCAGCAGCAAAACGGCCCATGATCTGCGTGAGCAAGGTACCACCCAAAGCCAGAGCATCAGCACCGTGGGCTCAACCGGCGGCAACGTCAGCGTGAATGCCGGTGGAATGGCGCATATTGGCGGCGCTGACCTGGTCGCAGGCAAGGATCTGTCGATATCCGGCGATAGCGTACTCATTGAGCCGGGGCACGATAAACGCACCCGCGATGAGAAGTTTGAGCAGAAGAGCACCGGGCTGACCGTGGCGCTTTCCGGGGCGGTGGGCGACGCGATCAACAATGCGGTAGAAACTGCGCAAGCGACGAAAAATGAAAGCGACGGCAGGCTGGCTGCACTGAAGGCAACGAAAACGGCGCTGGCAGGTGGGCAGGCGTATCTTAACTCTCAGCAGGCTACCGCTTCAGCAGATCCAAACAATGGTGTAGGCGTCAGCATCTCGCTCACGACACAGAAATCCAAATCTGAACAGCATATGGAGTCGGATAAGGTTAACGGCTCGAGCCTGACGGCAGGTAATAACCTTAATATTTCGGCTACTGGTAAAGGAAATAGCACTGAAAGCGGCAATATCCTGATTGGCGGCAGCCAGCTCAAAGCGGGGGGAGACACTTCTCTGGCGGCGAGCAATGATATTGTGTTGAGCGGGGCGGCCAATACGCAGCTAACGACCGGAAAAAACAGCAGCAGCGGCGGTGGCGTAGGCGTCAGCATCGGCGTGGGCAGCGGAAGCGGTGGCATCAGCGTATTTGCCAACGTTAACGCCGCTAATGGTAAAGAAAAGGGCAACGGCACCAACTGGACGGAAACTACGGTCGACAGCGGCGGCACGGTGTCCCTCACCAGCGGCCGCGATGCCATCCTGAACGGTGCCCAGGTCAATGGTAATAAGATCCGTGCCGATATTGGCCGCGATTTGTTGATCAGCAGTCAGCAGGACTCGAATAACTACGACAGCAAGCAAACCAGCGTGGCCGCTGGGGGCAGCTTCACCTTTGGCTCTATGAGCGGCCCGGGGTATATCAGCCTCAGCCAGGACAAGATGAAGAGCACCTATGACTCGGTGCAGGAACAAAGCGGTATTTTTGCCGGCAACGGCGGCTTTGACATTACCGTGGGCAACCATACTCAGCTGAACGGCGCGGTGATCGCCAGCCGGGCTGATGCAGATAAAAACAGTCTCGATACCGGGACACTGGGCTTCGCTGATATCGGCAACCAAGCCGACTATAAAGTCAGTCACAGCGGCATCAGCCTGTCCGGCGGCAGCAACATGTCGGCAGGTTCAATGCTGGCCTCTAACGGCCTCGCAAACGTCGGCACGCTGCTGGCCGGGATGAACGGTAAAGGCCACGCCGAAGGCACCACGCAATCCGCCGTGGCGAATGGTAATATCACGATTCGCGACAAGACGAATCAGCAGCAGGACGTTGCCACGCTGAGCCGCGATACCGAACATGCCAACGGCAGCATCGGGCAGATCTTTAACAAAGAGGAAGAGCAAAAACGCCTGCAGACGGCGCAGCTGGTGAGTGAAATCGGCGGCCAGATGACCAGCGTGGTGTCGACGTATGGCGATATCCAGGCGCTGGACGCGGTGCGTGCGAAAGGCAGCGATTACGCCAAAATGAGTGCGGCAGCGCTGCGTGATACGGAGGCTTATCAAAAAGCCTTCGGTGATTACGGTATCGGCGGTAAATACCAGATGGTGGCGCAGTCGGTGAGCGGGATTCTGGCGGGCGCCGCCGGGGGCGATTTCAATAAAGCCCTCGCGGATGGCCTGAACCCGGTGATGGCGCAGGCTATTAAGGGCGCGACTGAAGGCCACGAATCTGCCAACCTGATGGCGCACGCGGTCTGGGGCGCTCTGGCGGCGCAGCTTTCAGGCGGCAATGCGGCAGCAGGTGCGGCGGGAGCATTCAGCGGTGAGCTGGCGGCCAGGTATATCGCAAGGGAAATGTTCCCCGGTAAAGACCCGGGTAATTTAACCCAGGACCAAAAACAGCTGGTCAGTCTGCTCGGCACCATGGCGGCAGGGATCGCCGGCGGCGTGGTGGGGAATAGCACCGCAGCGGCGACCACGGGCGCTCAGGCCGGGAAGAATGCGGTTGAGAATAATGCGCTGAGCGCTCCGGATGAGAAGCAACGGCAGGATGCGAAATGGTCACTGCCGTACATCAAGGATGCAGGCGAAAAATCAAAAGCTGAAAAACTGGTTACTGAGCTCAATGCAAAAGATAAAGAGTTCGATACCGCACTCGATAAAGCCTGTAAAGAACTGTCTTCAGCAGCCTGTCAGGGTATGCGTCAGGAACTGGCCGCGATGGGCCAGAGCTATGACAAGCAGATGGACGGGCAGTATATCGGCACAATGGGTAGTGTGTACAAAGAGGGCGCGGATAAGATCGCCGGCCAGCAATGGCAGTACGCCACCGCAGATGCAAGAGCCCAACGTGATGCCGATGTTCAGCGTATAGAGCAGAACTGGAACGTTAGCCCGAAACTGGCATCAATAATCTATGATGCAATGACTTATATTCATGCTGGGGCAGCGGTCGGGGGTGCTGCTTATGGAATGACGAAAGCTGGCAGTGTGTTAGATCACCCAAATATTTCAGGAAAAGTATTAGGCGAATACTCTGCGATAAAACCAGGCCCTCTACCTGACGTTAGAGCTGAGACATTTTCAGGCGGGCGCTATAAAGAGGTACTTTTATTTGAAGATACTTTACTTTATAGAGGGGGAACTATTGACACCCCCCTTGGTCAATTTTTTAGTTCTGATAAGCCAGCAGGTATTATTCAAACGCGTATCGATAAAGCTGTTTTACCTGTTTGGCCATCTGGTGATGCATCCCCAATTGAAACATCTTTTGGGTATAAAATACCTGCTGGTACAAAAGTGTATATAGGCGAAACAGGCTCTCAAAGCGGATTTTATATAGGTGGTACAGAGCAAATATATGTGCCAACGCCGTGGAAAATACCAGGGGTTGAAATGATATCTAAGGATTTATTGAAATGACAAACATTGATGAGATTGAGAGCATCCTTGATGAGATGTGTCGTATCTTAAAAGAGTGTAATCTTGAGCGATGGGCTAATATATTATTGGATATAAAAAAAAAGGTTCGACATGACACTAAGGAAGCCAGATATTCAATAATGTCTTTGTATGGTGGTATGGGCTCTTTAAATGATCTGGTTTTATTTAAGGATGGCGTCATGCTTGTCGAGGAAAATGATGTTTTCGACGAGCTAAGAAATAGGTTATATCATCTTGGGAAGACATTGTAAGGTATAAAGAGTTCTCATCATCATGAGGAGGGGTTGCTTTTAATTCTCTCATTCGCTTTTAGAGATCTTCCGACATACTGAAAATTTCCCTTGTGGAGAGCGCTATGCGTAAGAGCAGATTCACTGAACGTCAGATTATCGCCGTTCTGAAGTCCGTCGAAGTCGACCGGTTCGTCAAAAAGTCTGCCGCATAACTTTATTCCTTCACAACAGAATAAAACGGCGCTGCCGGGTGTTCCTGCTGTAAAAAACACTTGTTTTAGTTCCATGTACTTTTTGATGGTTCCGGTTTTTCAGCCCTCAGCCGGTATTCCTCCGGCGTCAGGTTATTCAGGGATTCATGGGGACGCTCGCTGTTATATTATTTCAGCCAGCGCTTCGTGATTCCCACTGATTAATTCAATGAGCAGGACAGATAACAATCCAGAATTTGTGTCTGGTAAGTTCGATTGAAGCACGCAATAAATGCGTTCTATTTCGGCTTGCTCGGCTTGATAAATTCGAGCTGCACTCCATGTTTTTCGGTCCATTTTCTGGGGTGCTTATAAGATATTTCACAGGGATAAAAAAGCTGTAATGATGCTCAAGTTTTATCGCGAGAGAAAAATAGACAAAAATCGAATAAATGAGATTATCCCAAATGATAGAATCATAATGGAAATTCAGTGATCCCCCAAGCATGGCTGTTGTTGTTAATAAAGAAATAATTTATGCGGGAGAGTGGATCGCTTATGTATCGCATGATAACGATGATGGCGCATGGCAGTTCCATACTAATCAACCTGAAGTTGTGTTTGAAAAAAATGCTATTTTAGTCAGTCTGAAAAATATTGTTGATCTTGATCCAACAATTACTCTCCTGGCCGATCTCTTGTAAGCACTCGTGGGGAAACTCACATACCACTACCAGCAGATACAATGCCGCCAAAAAGGTAAGCTAGAAATGATTACAAATGATGAACTTCGGGAGTTTGAACAGTCGATATTTACCGGCGTTATTGTGGAGGACGGCTCTTTAGTTTTGCTATTTTCATCAGGTGCCAGAATTACAGTCCAGTGCCCGTTTCTGTGTGGAAGAATAGATAATTTAAAGGATGGGCATGGTGAAAATTTATCAACAAGTAACCTTCTTTTCCCTTTGCTTAATCAAATTGTTGAGTCATGTTCAATGCTTGATGGTGAAATATTAAGCCTGTCTTTTAGCAATGAATGTCATATACGTATTATTCCTGAATGCAATGGTTTTGAATCTTATGTGATTACGACTAGTCGGGGTGATTATCCGGTGATCTCTCACTGAGCAATATTCCAATTCAGTTGCCATCCGTTCCTCGACAACGGGGAGAATTATTATTCGAGACAGTATAAAGTCTTAACTAAAAACGCACGCTGGGGAAAAATGTTCTGATGGTAAAAACACATCAGCAAAAACATATTGAAAGGACAGGGAAAATGCCCTCGCGATATCCATGTTCGCGTCGGAGCAAGTTGTTGTTGAGAACAATAATCTGGCAGTCGTCGTGCGTCTTGGTGTCACGGCATGCACTAAGATCGCTACATGCCGTAACATGGTAGTGGAGAAATGACTGGGGGCGTTGCTGGGCATCGGCGTGGCGAAAACGGCGATGGACAATCTCTCAGATGCAGATCGCACAGTGATTCTGGCAGCGGCCATGACGGGTAAAGCCGAAGCAATAGAGCGGCTGACCCCGGAGCAACAGGCGGCGTATAAGGAAATGGTCGAGAGTCAGAAAGGCACTCTGCTTCCGTTGCCGGCGCTTGATCGGCCGCTGGCTGACAGTACGCTGACGAACCCCACCCCGGAGCAGAACAAAGGCACGACGCTGACCACACCGGATCAGCGCGATCGAAACGGCAGCAACCATACCGGGAATACTAGTGGTGTGCCTGATACGGGCGGCAACACCACGGTAACGCCGATTCAGGATGGGCCAGGTAATGATGATCTGATTTATTTATCAACAGGAAAAAATACTGTCAGGTCTAATACAAATGAATCTATTCGATTTATTGACGGTGTAACCGTCAAAGATATAAAGACAGGAGAAAATTTTAGCGGAACAGTGGATTTAAAGCCTACTCTTGACAGGATCCAGAGTAGTGGTTCATATCCACATAAGAACGATGGTTACACATTCCAGAATCGTCCTGATAGAGTTACTGATAAAACAGGTCCCCCTCCGAAGCAGCCTGGATATTATAAAGAATATGTACATCCAACTCCAGGTATCTCAGGACCTGGCCCCCAACGAATTGTTGTTGGACAACAAGGGAAGGCATATTATACAAATGATCACTATAAGACGTTTATAAAAATCAAATAGGAGTTTAAATGACTGATTGTAATGATGTGTTTAAATTTGTTGATGGTCCGGCATCATATAATACCGGCGAGGTTTTCTTCGCCAGATTAGATCCGTTGATTGCTAGTACTGATGAACTACTAAATTCCATCTATTATTTGCTGTGGTTTCCTGGGTATTTTGGCTTTAACTGGAATGCATTGGAAGATTGTTTGAGTGATTTTTGTTGGATAACCGAGAAAAAAATAATAATAGTTCATGATAGGTTGCCTAATATACCCAGTGATGATTTGAAAGTATATTTGGAGATATTAATGGATGTTGCCATGGATTGGATGGGACATGAGCAACATGTCTTAGAAGTCATATTTCAAGAGAAAGACAGAGAGAATATAAAAAAAATATTGATCTCGTAGTCAATGACTACTCAGATAAAATGGTCTCGGTGGCTTTATAGCATTGGCTGATAGGCTCGGAAGAAACCTTTTTCACCTAAACTTTCATCTTTATTAGAGTAGACGTTATCAAGCATAACGTAGCAGGCGAATCAGCAGCAGGACGTTGCCACGCTGAGCCGCGATACCGAACATGTCAACGGCAGCATCGGGCAGATCTTTAACAAAGAGGAAGAGCAAAAACGCCTGCAGACGGCGCAGCTGGTGGGCGAAATTGGCGGCCAGATGACCAGCGTGGTGTCGACATATGGCGACCTCCAGGCGCTGGACGCGGCACGTGCGAAAGGAGGCGATTACGCCAAAATGAGTGCGGCAGCGCTGCGTGATACGGAGGCTTATCAAAAAGCCCTCGGTGATTACGGCATCGGCGGCAAATATCAGATGGTGGCGCAGTCGGTGAGCGCGATTCTGGCGGGCGCAGCCGGGGGCGATTTCAATAAAGCGCCTCGCGGGCGGCCTGAATCCGGTGATGGCGCAGGCTATTAAGGGAGCGACTGAAGGCCATGAACCTGCCAACCTGATGGCGCACGCGGTCTGGGACGCTCTGGCGGCGCAGCTTTCAGGCGCCAATGCGACGGCAGGTGCGGCGGGCGCATTCAGCGGTGAGCTGGCGGCGAGACATATCGGCGCAGAGATGTTCCCGGATACAAAACTTGGGGATTTGAATCAGGGCCAAAAACAGCTCATTAGCCTGTTAGGCACTATGGCGGCAGGGATCGCCGGCGGCGTGGTGGGGAATAGCACCGCAGCGGCGACCACGGGCGCTCAGGCCGGGAAGAATGCGGTTGAGAATAACTGATGGCAGTACCTATACCTCCCCCGGTGTTACCGGGGGAGGCAGGCGCAGCGGGGGCCGCCTCTGCAGGTGCAGTAGGTTACAATACCCGGGGTAGTGTTGGCCGTGACGGTGAATCTTGGGACGAAGTTGGTGGCGGCTGTGAAGGAACTCGCGAGCAGTGCGCGGTGCGAGATGGAACACGCGATGGAACCCGTGGGCCAGGCCATGTAATGAATGGTGATGGCTCGGAAGAGAACAGCCAGCCAAATGTCGGTAAAGATATTGCTAAGGCAACGGATAAAGAAAAAGCCGAACTTGGTGGAACTGGCTCAGGGACGCCGGGCGGTTGGGGGCCAGAAGATGAGGAAAAAGGGCGTAATGATGTCCAGAATAGTGGAAAACACAAGGATGATCAGATATGGACTGAAACAAGAAAGGATGACTCTGTTTCAAACGCCTACGGCCATTGGGATAAGCATAAAACTGAATTCCCAGAATTTAAAAATTCGAAGCAATACGTTGATGCTACACATGATTTTGTCAGAAACCCTCCAGAAGGAACATTAACGAAAACGCGAACTAATGGAGATACTTTGTACTATGAACCGAAAACAAATACTTTTGCGTCCAAAGATGCTAACGGCGTTCCCAGGACTATGTTTAGGCCTGAAAAAGGGATTGAATACTGGAATAAGCAATGAATAAAAATGAGCTTTACCCTTGTCCTTGCTGTGGCAATCGGACAATAAGTGAACTTGGCAACTATGAAATTTGCTCCATCTGTGGATGGGAAGATGATCCGGTTCAATCATCAGATCCTGACTTCGCGGGGGGCGCAAATACATTAAGTCTTATTGAATCTCGAAAGTGTTTTTTACTTAACTCAAAGTAAGCATGATTAAAAAGCTCTCAGCTCTCAGCTCTCAGCTCTCAGCTCTCAGCTCTCAGCTCTCAGCTCTCAACTCTCAGCTCTCAGGGATCGGGGAGGCGTCTACGGCATTATACCGCCGGGCCGATTGATACCGGCCAAAACGCGCCTGTTTATTGATTATCTTCTGCAGGAAATGCGGGAAACCAGGTCGGTCGCGTAAGGGGAAAATGAACTGCCCGGCGTAACCGGGCAGGAGAGTTACTAGGCTTGAGGTATGGCGCGAGGTTTGCCCGCTTTATCCACGGCGACGTAGATAAAAATGGCCTCGGTGGCTTTGTAGCGCTGGCCGATAGGCTCGGAAGAGACCTTTTTCACCCACACTTCCACATTGATGGTGATGGACGTTGTGCCGCGCTTAACGCAGCGCGCGTAGCAGCAGACCACGTCGCCCACCGCCACCGGCTTCAGGAAGGTCATCCCGTCCACGCGCACGGTGACAACGCGGCCGTGGGCAATTTCTTTGGCCTGGATGGCACCGCCCATGTCCATTTGAGCCATCAGCCAGCCGCCAAAAATATCGCCGTTGGCGTTAGTATCCGCCGGCATTGCCAGGGTACGCAGGACTAATTCACCTTGCGGTAATTCGTTCGACATTACTTCTCTTCCTGCGGCATATGACGATAGATATACACCCCACTCAGCAGGGTGAATACCAGCGTGAGGGCGGTGAGTCCGAAGACTTTAAAGTTAATCCAGATACTTTCCGGGAGCCAGAACGCCACGTAAATATTCAGCAAACCGCAGGCGATGAAGAACAGCGCCCAGGCGATGTTAAGGCGAAACCAGACCACCGTAGGGAGTGAGATCTCTTTGCCCAGCATGCTCTGAATCAGCAGCTTGTTCATGCCGAACTGCATAAACAGCAGCGCGGCGGCAAACAGCCCGTAAATCAGCGTCACTTTCCACTTAATGAATTCCGCGTTGTGGAAGTAAAGCGTCAGGCCACCAAACACGGCAACCATCACAAAGGTGACCAGCGTGGTTTTTTCCAGCTTGCGGTATTTGATCCAGCTGTAAACCAGCGCGAGGGCGGTGGCGATGATCAGCGCCCAGGTGCCAACAAAAATGTCGTACATTTTGTAGAAAGCAAAGAAGACAATCAGGGGCAGGAAGTCGAGAAACTGCTTCATAATCTGTTCCGTAAAGAGGTGGCTCCTGACTATAACTCGCGGTCAGGAGCCGGGGAAGGTTATTGACGTATCAACATGTACAGGCGGAATAAGTAGATAAGCAGTACGGCCGAAATCAGGTTGCTTATGGTGTTTGCTATCACTGCCCCAACTTCTGGCGACAGTGCGGCAAAGCTTGAGGCCAGCAGCAGTAACGCCGTTTTTGCCGCCAGCCACGCGACGACCGCCGGGGCGACAAGGCGCATGTTTGACCAGACCAAACGCAGGCTGCTGCGCATGGAGCGGAAAATGCCCGTTTTATCCTGCACCAGCATTACCGGAGCGAGGGAAAGCAGGATGGCCAGCAGCACGCCAGGCACCACGACGAGCATAATGCCGATTTGCACCAGCAGCGTGGTCAGGAAGATCAGAATGAACATTTTTGGCAGCACCGGCGCCGAGGCACCAATCGCGCGCAGGGCGCTGACGCGCTGGCCTGCAGAGACGATTTGCATCAGCACCATCATGCTGGCTGCCAGAATGGCGTTGCCAATCAGGCCTGAAAACGTTGAGGCAGCAGACGCTTTCAGTAACACTTGCTGCTGCTCCAGCGACATATTCTGCACCAAATCAAACAACCCAACGCTACCCGCCAGGTTATCTCCCTCACTCAAAATCGCCATTTGTTCTTCGCTGGGCGAGAACGCACGGCCAATAATCACCGAAATTAAGGCGCAAAGTAACGCAATCAGCAATATGGTAATGAACTGATTACGAAGAAAATTTCCCGTGTCACGGTATACCGAACCCGCCGTGATAGACATGCACTCTCCTTGGTGTTGCTAGCGGTTATCAATCTGCGGGCAATTGTACCCTGGATGCAGGCGTCGTGGCACCACAAAGACTTTCTCTAAGCGGTTGAATAGCGTCGATTAGCCTGCAGGTTGTACAGATATGACAGAAATTTACGACAACTGATAATTCAATAAAATTGATCTGGTTTCGCTTTGTTGTTTTTCATGTCGTCACTAAAAATTAATCCAGATCATTGAATGTTAAATTAGAAGGCAAAGTGTGATCGGTGTTAGATCACTTTGTACTTCTTTCTGAGTATATTC